>JASJHC010000327.1:0-19760 GCA_033791245.1 Acidimicrobiia bacterium
CTCAGAGGTGCTACTAGCCGCACAGGCCGATGGCCATGCGGTCGAGACGATCGATGGCCTGAACCTGCCGCGCGGGCTGCACCCGATCCAGGAGGCGTTTGTCGCTAGCGGTGCTATCCAGTCGGGTTACGCAACACCCGCCACCATCCTGGCCGCCAAGGCGCTGATCGAAAGCAACCCCAATCCCACCGAGGCCGAAGTCCGTGACGCGCTGTCCGGGATCCTTGATCGGGAGACGGGCTATCTGCGCCCGGTCCACGCCGTATTGCGGGCTGCTGCGATGTTGCGGGGAGAGAAGCAGGCTCCGGTTGAACCAACCTTCATCGAGCCATTGGTGGAGCTCGGCGGCACCCCGGACATGTCGGTAGTCAACCCCGCCCTCGATCTCGACCCCCTCGCACCCCGCGTCGTCCCCAGCCCCGAGGTCCCCGAGACCAACGTCGTCGGCAAGTCAGAGCGCAAGGTGGACGCCGTCAAACTCGCCAAGGGAAACCCGGCCTTTGTTGACGACATCGAGATGCGCGGGATGCTCTATGCCAAGATGCTCTACAGCCCCCATGCTCACGCCCGCATCATCAGCATCGACGACTCCAAGGCACGAGCTCTGACCGGGGTGAAGGCGGTCCTCCACCATGAGAACACTGCACGGGTTCGTTATGCGTCCGGTGGGCAGAGCTACCCCAATCCGCTCCCGTATGACCAGGTGAGCTTTGACAACAAGGTTCGGCACGTTGGCGACCGTGTTGCAGTCGTGGCTGCCGAGACGATCGAAATCGCCGAGCAGGCAGTCGGGCTCATCGAGGTCGAGTACGAGGTGCTTCCTGCGGTCTTTGACGAGAACGAGGCGATCTCAGGGAACGCACCGATCATCCACGACGAAGGTGACCTGGAGGGAGCCCACGATGTTGAGCGCAACATCGTCACCCACATCGATGCCGAAGTTGGTGACATCGAGGCAGGTCTCGCCGCCGCCGATAGGGTCTTTGAGCGTACGTTCCGGGTCCACCAGGTGCACGCGGCCCCCATCGAACCCCACATCGCTATCGCCTGGCTCGACAGCGACGAGCGGATGGTGATCAGAACCTCCACACAGGTTCCGTTCCATGTGCGCCGCATGGTGGCCCCTCTGCTGGGGATGCCGGTGCGTGACATTCGCATCGTCAAGCCCCGCATAGGTGGTGGCTTCGGAGTCAAGCAGGAAATGCTGATCGAGGACATCGTTGGGCATTTGGCCTTAGCGACCGGACGGCCCGTCCGCCTTGAGCTAAACCGGCAAGAGGAATTTGCTTCCAGCCGGACTCGGCACCCGCAGACGATCACCTTTACCACCGGCGTGTCCAACGACGGCACCCTGGTCGCTCAGCGGATGCGCACAATCGCCAATACCGGCCCCTACGGGACTCATTCCCTGACGGTGCAGATGGTAAGCGGCCTCCGTGGTCTCAGTAGCTACAACTGCCCGAACAAGAAATTCGACTGTGACATTGCGTACACCAATACCCCGGTTGCGGGGGCCTACCGCGGCTACGGCGCCCCCCAGGCACTGTTCGCCCTGGAATCGCACATGGATGACATCGCAACGGAGCTGGGAATGGACGTCCTCGAGTTCCGCCGCAAGAACTGGACGAAGGTTGGCGACCCACTCGACGTTGCCGGTGAGCTTGGAGAAGGCGCTGCGGAGATGGCGTTCATCCCCGTCGTCACGTCCAGCGGTTTGGACGAGTGCGTGGTGCAAGGCCAGCGTGCTGTCGGGTGGCATCGTCGCAATGATCCCGCCTGGATCCAGCCTGCGGACCGACCCAACATCCGGCGTGGCCTGGGTTTTGCCATGTGTATGCATGGCAGCGCAATCTCGGGTCTCGACATGGGCGGGGCCAGCATCAAGATCAACGATGACGGCTCGTTCAACCTATTGATGGGTGCGACCGACCTGGGAACCGGGGCCGACACAATCCTGGCGCAGATGGCTGCTGAGGTTCTCGGAGTCCGGACAGAAGACATCATTGTCTATGCAGCCGACACCGACATGACACCGTTCGACGTTGGTGCCTACGCATCTTCGACGACGTATGTCTCCGGCATGGCAGTGAAGAAAGCCGCTGATGGGGTACATCGGCAGATCGTCAATCGAGCCGCGATCATGCTCGATGTCGACTCGCCGGGTGACATTGAACTGAAGGACCGGGCCGCATATGCGCCCGATGGTCGTTCAGTCACCCTCGGCGAGGTTGCACTGCACTCGCTGCACCAAGATGACCAGCACCAGATCATGGCTATGGCCTCGTATGTCGCCCCCGACTCACCGCCACCATATGCGGCTCAGTTTGCAGAGATCGAGGTCGACATCGACACCGGACAGGTGACAGTCAACAACCTGATGATGGCCGTTGACTGCGGTGTTCCCATCAACCCGCTCACCTCGGCCGGTCAGGTCGAAGGCGGCATGGTGCAGGCTCTCGGCTACGGCCACTGTGAAGAGATGGCCCTCGACGACAATGGTCGCATGGTCAACGCCCGGTTTGGTCCCTACAAGATCTACCGGGCAGACGAGATGCCGAAGATCGAAGCGTATATGGTGCAGACCATGGAAAAGTCGGGTCCATTTGGCGCCAAGGCGATTGCCGAGATCCCCAAGGATGGCGTGGCCCCGGCGATCCGCAACGCGATCTTCAACGCCACCGGTACCCAGATCGACAACCTCCCGTTCACCCCGGAAAGGGTGTGGCGGGCTATGCAATCGAGCTGACAATGAGCGCCGCCGACAACACCCGGATTCTGCGTGAGCTCAACGCGGCGGTTGCTGCCGACCGTCCAGTAGTACTGGCCACCATCGTCGCCACGCGGAGATCGGTGCCGCGCCATGCCGGCACCAAGATGCTGGTCTTTGCCGATGGCACCACTATCGGAACCGTCGGCGGCGGCGAGATGGAAGCGAAGGTCGTCACAGAAGCCCTGGAGGCGATCCAGCGAAGCCGCTCCCGTCTTGTCGAATATGAATTGGTCAATCCGAATGAGGGAGACCCGGGCATTTGCGGCGGGGAGCTCACGCTATACCTGGAGCCATATATGCCCCCACACACCGTCTACGTGATCGGGTGCGGTCATGTCGGTCGCACCGTCGTCGATCTTGCGCACTGGCTGGGATACAGCACCGTAGCCATCGACGATCGACCGGACCTCGTCAGCGAAGAGGCAATGCCCAATGCTGATGTCAGGTACGCGGGAACGGTTAGTGAAGCAATTGGCAAGTATCCGGTAACCGAGGACACATCGATCATCGTGGTTACCCGCAGTCCCGAAGTCGACGTCCGTATCCTGCCTGAGCTGCTCGACACGCCGGCACGCTACGTCGGCGTAATGGGGAGCCACAAGCGGTGGCTCTCAACCAAGGAACAGCTTGTCGCCGACGGGGTGAGCGAGGAGACGCTGCAGCGGATTCATGTGCCAATCGGGATCGATCTCAACGCTGAAACGTTGGAGGAGATCGCAGTATCGATCCTGTCCGAGGTAATCCGTGAGACCCGATCGGAAAGCGCCTGATGTTGTTCGGCGATCATCTCGTCGTAGTCCGCGGTGGTGGCGACCTGGCCACCGGAACGATTTATCGGCTGCGCCGGGCTGGGTTCCCGGTGGTGGTGTTGGAACTCGAGCAGCCTTTGGCCATCCGCAGGGCCGTGTCGGTCGCCGCGGCGGTCATCGAAGACCGTGCGCTCATCGAAGACCTTGATGCCATACGCGTCGACGACATCGATGAGGCACTAGAGATCGCCAAGTCCGGGGCCATCCCCGTCCTGGTGAGCCCCACGCTGCTGCAGCTGCCCTGGGAACCATCGGTTGTGGTAGATGCCAGGATCGCCAAACGCAACATCGACACCACGATCAACGATGCCCCGCTTGTTATCGGCCTCGGACCGGGGTTCAACGCCGGCACCGACTGTCACGCCGTGATCGAAACCATGCGCGGCCACTTCCTTGGCAGAGTCATCTGGGATGGTGAAGCCACCCCCAATACTGGTGAACCCGGAATGATCGGTGGCAAGTCGGGAGAGCGAGTCGTGCGTGCCCCAACCTTCGGCGTGCTCAGCTGGAAGGTTGGCATTGCCGACATGGTGGCGGCAGGTGACGTCCTCGGCGATATCAACGGTGTACCGATCCGCTCCCGGATCGGCGGAGTGGTCCGCGGCTTGCTGGCTCCTGGGTACGAGGTCGAGTGGAACTGGAAGCTGGCCGATATCGATCCCCGCGCCGACTCTTCAGCTTGTTTCGAGATCTCTGACAAGGCACTGTCAATCGGTGGCGGCGTGGTGGAGGCCATCCTTAGCTGGCTAGGAAGTCGCTAGACGATGACCAACCTTGTTGACCTGCTCGGTCTTGGCGACCGAGAACTGGTCTCGCTGGTGGGTGGCGGCGGGAAGTCCACGATGTTGTTTGGCCTTGGCGATGAGCTTTCGTCCACCGGGAAGCGGGTGATTCTCACGACTACCACCAAGATGGGTCGATACCAGACGACGGAACTGACGAACATCTGCTGGTCGGCTGACATGGACTGCGTAGTCGACGCTCTCGATAGGCCAGGATTCACAATGCTGGTTACGGGAGGTGACGATCACAAAGTGACCGGGCCACCCCCAGAGGTCGTCGATCACCTCTTCGCCGATTCCGGTGCCGACTACATCGTTGTTGAAGCCGATGGGTCACACGGACGCCCTCTCAAAGCACCCGCATCGCACGAGCCCGTGGTCCCGTCGCAGACCACGATGGTTGTGATTCTGATGGGAATCGATGCGGTCGGCCAAACCCTCGGTGAAGTAACCCACCGCGTCGACGAAGCGGTCCGCTTCACCGACCTCGAACCGAGTCATGTCATGACCGCCACCGACTGCGCCAGCGTGTTGGTTCATCCAGATGGAGCGCTGCGCTGTTGCCCGCCGGGAAGCCGGGTGTTGGTGGCGCTGACCAAAGTGAAATCGGAAGCTGACCACCGCACGGCCCAAGCGGTCACCGAGGCCATCCTCGCGGCCACGCCACACGTCGCTGTCGTCGTGGTGCCGTCGACTCCTTAGGAATCCGCCACCAGCTCCACTTCGACCAGATTCTCGTGGAAGAAGGATGAGCCGGGGGGAGTGGCGGGTCGCCTATTTGGCGGCTTCTTCGCTCTCGCGGAACTTGTTGCGGAGACCGTTCATCTCCTCGAGCACCGATGCCTTACCGTCTTCACCAATACGAGGCAGACCGGCAGAGTTGCGGGAATAGCGTGACTGACGGGAGCGATCGTTGGTTGCGGGGTCGTCGCCGGGCAACTTGACCTCGATAATGGTCTCGGCAGCCGACACCGCGGCGGTGGCCCGGAGCCGTTCCGCTTCCTGTCTCGCGTCGTCCAACAAACTGGTGGCACGCTGCTCGGCGTCCTGCTGCATTTGTTCCATCTGATCGAAAGCGGCGGCAAGGCCAACGTCCAACCGGGTTCGAATCGTCTCGGCCTCGGTAAGCATCTGCTGGAGGACGTCATTAGGTCCCGCCCCAGCCGAAGCTTCTAGGCCGTCAGACGCGGCAGGCACCAGCTCGGCGTGATCCATCTCGTGAACATCGGCGGCGGTCAGCGGATGGTCCGGCGTGGCGACGCCTGCTGTCGAGCGAGCCTGCTCCTCGATCTCACGAGCTTTCGCCATGGCACGATCGATGATGCGTTCTTTGGCATCGAAGACCGCACCCATCGCCTGCTCAACGGCATCCTTCTCGGCTGCGTGCATGCGGGCAACCTCGTGCTTGGCGTCCTGGAGTTCACGGCTTAGGCGCGCGACATACTCCTCGAGCTCGGAAAGGGCTTCGTCATATTCGGCCAACTGAGCATCCACCTCGGCCGGGTCGTATCCCTTCCGGACTATCGAGAATTCCTTCTGAGCGCTTGCCTCTTCGACAGCGCGTTGCTCTCCAGTCACCCGCCCATTATCGGAACCTCTGCGACCTTTCTTTAATCCTGTTATTCGCGATCTCAGGTGACCGCGGCACGCCACACCGAGCCGATCTACCATCCCTACGTGCGCATTCTCATCCGATTCACCATCGCCACCATGATTCTTACTGCCCTCAGCCCCCTAGCGATCGGGGTGGCGGAGACCGCACCGGGTGGCTCTTTTGTTGACGACGACGTCAGCATCCACCAAGGTTCGATCGAGGCCATTGCCGCGGTCGAAATCACTCGTGGCTGCAATCCGCCCCTCAATACTCGCTTCTGCCCCGAAGACTCCGTAACCAGGGGCGAGATGGCGGCCTTCCTAGGCAGAGCCCTCCACCTGCCCAGCGCACCCGTTGCAGGATTTGGTGATACCCAAGGCTCAACGTTCGCCGCGGAGATCGACCAGTTGGCTGCCGCCGGGATCACTCGCGGCTGCAATCCACCGGCCAATACCGATTTCTGCCCAGATGCACCTGTGACCAGAGGGCAGATGGCCGCTTTCCTGGGTCGAGCCCTTGACCTGGAGTCGGCGGACACCGACACTTTCATCGATGACGAGAATTCCGTTTTCGAACGTGAGATTGAAAGTCTGCAGGCGGCGGGGATCACCAGGGGCTGCATTCCTCCGCGCAACGATCGCTTCTGCCCGACGAGCAACGTGACCCGCGCCGAAATGGCAACGTTCCTGACACGAGCACTTGCTCTCGATGAGATCTTGGTGACCGCACGCCCCTATACGGTCGAGGCGGTGTCCCGCCAACAATGGGGAGCAACAACGCCTACCGGCCAGTTCGAACCGCACACAATCGAACAGATCACAATCCATCACAGCGATGACACCGGACCAACTTCCGGACCGGCGCTATACCGAATCTGGCAGAGCTGGCACAAATATCTCGGATGGCCCGACATCGCCTACCACTTCATTGTCGGGCGAGACGGACAGGTCTACGAAGGGCGGCCATATTGGGCAGCCGGCGATACTGCGACCGAATACGACCCCAACGGCCACTTCCTTATCGTGGTTGAGGGTGACTATGACACGGAAACACCAACTTCCGCGCAACTGGAATCTCTGGCCCAAATGGTCGCCTGGGGATCGCTGCAGTTCAATGTCCCCGTCGGCACCATCACCGGGCACCGTGACCATGCCGCCACGACGTGCCCTGGCGACAATCTCTACCTTCGTATCCACGATGGCACCATCACCGACCGCGCCGCCGAGATCCTGGAGGAGGGAGGCGTGACGCTGCTCGTGGGTGGTGCGGGATAATCATGGCCTCGACAAAGGAGCCGACTCGATGAGCGTCGTGAAGATCAATGCAATTGCCGTACCCAAAGAGGCAGGTCCCGAACTCGAATCACGATTCGCCAAGCGGCTTGGTGCGGTCGAGAACATGCCGGGATTTGAGGGGTTCGAGTTGCTCAGGCCGGTAGCGGGTGAGGACCGCTACTTCGTGTATACACGGTGGGCCACCGAGGAAGACTTTCAGAACTGGCTGAGGTCCGCCCACGGACACAGCGGCGATTCGTCATCGGAGAAGAAAGCGCCCGTGGGTACAGGATCGGCCCTGCTCGAATTTGAGGTCATCGAGCGAGTATGAACAGGCGAGCCACCATCGACTCGTCGGCTCCCGTCGATGCTGAGGACTTGTATCAGCTCTACACATCCGTCGGTTGGGTGGCGTACACCCGAGATCGCGACGCTCTCGCTACAGCCATCGGCAACTCCACCTATGTCGTAACCGCCCGTGACGGCAATGAGCTCATCGGCTTAGCACGCGGCATGTCAGATGATGTCTCGATCTTCTACCTACAGGACATTCTGGTTAGGCCTGAATGGCAACACCGTGGAGTGGGGCGTTCCCTGCTGGAGAACTGTCTAACCCGCTTCTCACACGTTCGGCAGAAGGTGCTGCTTACCGATGACCTGCCGTCGCAGCATCGGTTCTACGAGTCAATCGGATTCGCTGACACAAGGCGGATCAGCAATGTGAATCTGCATGCCTTTGTGCAGATCTCCGGAATAGTCTTCGAGCAAGCCTAGAGCGAGCCGATATAGGCGACCAGAGCTTCGATATCTTCCGCCGATAGCGAGTCGGCATAGGTCGCCGGCATGATATCGGCGGCGAATCCGGCCGCGATGTCAGTGTTTGGCTCCAGGATGGCTCGCTCGATGTAGGCCGCATCAACAGTGCCGGCCAGACCGCTCCAAGTAGGTCCGGTGCCATCGAGACCATTAGCGGAGTGACAGCCGGCACAACCACTGGTCGTCGCAAGATCCTCACCAGTGGCGATAAGCAACGCTTCACCGGTCAGGGGTTCGTTGGACTCAGCCTCAGCGGCCGTGGCCGACCCGAAGACGTCATCGACCAACGAAAGCACAGATCCAAAAACGCTAATGACCAAGATGGCCGCCAGTACGCCACCGGCGAGCCCGAGCAGTACGCCGCGGGCAAAAAACGACTTCTCCTCGACGGCCTCTTCTGGGCTCTCGGCCACTTCGCTATTGCTATCGGTTGTCACTGTTCACCACCGCGGTCCGGGGACAAAAAATGTCGTGATTCGTCTCAATGTGCGGCAGACTAGTGTCTAAATAACAGATGCACCATGTCGCGGATGTTTTCCGCAGTGCAGGGGAGAAAAAAGCAGCATGACGGAGAGAAGCAGGCAGGAATCTCTACTTCTGGGCGCAATCGCTGGCGCCGTCATTGCCATCGGTCTCATCGTCCCACTGGTGGCCTTGGCCCTTTAGAACGGTTGAACGAAGCCAACAGACTCCGACCCTGGAGCACTACTGCGTCTTGGCAGAAAAAGCGGTGTCCACGGTCCCCCCTTTGAGGTCCGTGGACACAGAGTTCGGCTTTCCAGCCGAGTGTCCGCTCCCGGGGACCAACCACCTGCCACCAGCCCCTTGACCCCGTCCCGGACAATTCCTATTGATGGGACCATCCTAAACGCACATAGTGCGTATCTGGAAAACTACTGACTTGAGCCGGGCTATCCAACGGGGGTCAGGACCCAGATCTATGGTGTTGCTGCACCAGACTGAGCTAGCCACTTCGGCCTCTGGCGCCGTCACGATTACCGTATGAGTGCATGAATTCTCAGACCAACCGCAACCTGCCGCCAAGCGTTCGATTCGCCCATCACATCAACCGCGTCTTGTCATGGGGGATGCAGTCGCAGCAGCGCCAAACCTTTCTTGTGGAAACGCTCACCGATTGGGAAGAGATGCATCGAGATCGTGGCTCACAGGGCGTCACGGTGCGAGCACTACGCGGCATCCCGGCAGCAGTATGGGCGCGGTTCGACGAAGATAACATCACAGCTCTGCCTGCATCTCTCGCCATCGCTCTGGTGGGCTTGGCAGCGCTGGGGGCCGGGTTGCTCGACTCCACTTATCCCGTGGCTGTGCGACGGTTCATCATATTGGCGGCCCTAGGCACCTTCATCCTTGGCGCAATACTGATGAGCAACCCCCGCCGCATTGTGATCCGCCGCTACCGGCTCCCCACCTTGATGCTGGCGGCTGGGTTTTTAGGAATGGCAACACATATGCCTGAGCACACCGAGTGGCAGTATGACACTCCCTTCGTTGACACGGTCATCGCCGACGTCTTCATGATTGTCGGGTTTGCTGTGGTTGGCATCGGGTTCTCCATGATCTTTGCGGCGTCGTTCCTTGCCAAACCCAGGGTCCTGGCAATGGTTGCCGGTATCTTGATAATGATGGGAACAGCCAGCTTCGCCGGGGGCCAGATCGCATGGGGTATTGCCGCGGTCGCTACCGATCCGGCAATAACGGCCACGTCGATCGGCGTTGGCCTGGCATCGTTGTCGTTCCTACATGTGCTGCCACGACTGCGGCACCTCGAACTCACTTAGGTCAGGGGAAATAATGAGACGCAAAGACGGCACTGGACTGGTGCGCAATGAGCTCCGCCTGCTGCTGACCGCTGCGGATCTTCGCCTCGCCGGAAGCGATCACTTCCATGGCTACGATCTCGCCCGCCACCTTGCCGCCGCCGAAGATGCCGCCTCGATCATGTCACAGCCCACTCTGTATCGTGCGCTGCGCCGTCTCGAAGAGCGGGGGGCCCTCACCAGCGAGTGGGAAAGCCTCCAAGACGCCGCCGCCAGCGGTCGAGAAGGCCGCCCCCGCCGCTACTACCGCCTTACCTCGGCCGGCACCCAGCTCGCCCAGACCGAACTCCAGGAACGCCAGCTGCAGTGGACGCACGGGAAACTGATCCCGCAGCCCAACACTGCGTGAGACTCACTCCGAAGCGGCGACCCGTTCCCGGCTACTCCTCGTAACCGGGATGGGCAACCTTGGTGCCTTCCACGCCTGCCAACGGAATATGCGGCATTGAGCCGTTGAGCCCCCGCCAGAAGGCATACATCTGCGCAGCCGGCTCGAGCGACAAGCTTTGCCCATCAATCGCTCCGGCGCCGGCATCGGCCGACACCAGCTTGAGGGTCTCCGTCTCCAGAGTCGCCTGCAATGCCGGCGCTGAGTACTCAACCTGCCCGTTGATATCCAGACGATGGGTTTCCCCATCCCAGCGCGCCTCAACAACCGTGGTATCGCCGTTCTGGGTGACCCAGAATGCGTTGTCCTTCTCGGCCTCAAAGTCGGGGCGATCCAGATAGAGCCGTGGCTTGTCTTTGTACGGCTCACCCGACGTAGGACACGCAGTGACACAGTTGCCACACTCGTTGCAGAAGTCCGTAAGGACTGCAATCTGCAACGACTGGTCGACCCTGAAGTCACGAGCATCCCCAACGACGACCGAGCCGTCCTGCACTGACAGAGCAGGAAGCTGCGCCCGGAATGGCGACATCTCATATGTCATCAACGCCATGTTGGGGCAGACCCCAACGCACAGGCTGCAGATCGTGTCACAGTCGAGACAGCGAGCAGCTTCGGCCTGCGCCTCTTCCTGGGTGTAGGTGACCAGCGTCTCGTTGAAGTTGTCACGAACATCCAGAGCCGTGTGCTGCACCGGTACCCGATACTCACGCCGCGCCCGCCGCGCCACCATGTCGCTCACATCGAGCTCAAGCGGCTTCCAGGTCTCGGGCATAGGGATGGGTGTGCCGGTTGCGGCCTTGACGATGGCGGCTGCGACCTTCTTGCCGTCGGCGGCAGCTTTCACAATCGAAGACGGTCCACCGGCAGCAACGTCGCCACCGGCGTACACGCTGGCAATCGACGTCTCGTAGGTGTCGGGATTCACCGAGATATAGCCACGTCCCGTCAGCTCGGGCTCGTGATCACCGAAGAAGTCGAGCAGCGAGTACTGGCTGATCGCCAGGATCAGGGTGTCGACCTCGATCTCGAATTCGGAGTCGGGAACATCAAACGGGATCTTGCGCCCAGACGAATCACGGTCACCGCGATACTCGGTCTTGGTGCAGATCAGACCCTTGAGCTTGCCGTTCTCTGCATGTATTGCGCTTGGATTGGCCAACTCGATGATCTTGACACCCTCGGCGAGGCTCTCATGGATCTCTTCACGATCCGCAGGCATCTGATCGATGGTGCGTCGATAGATCAGCGAAGTCTCAGTAGCGCCGACCCGCCACGCAGACCGCACACAGTCCATTGCCGTATCGCTGGCGCCGATGACGCCGACACGAGGTCCGACGGGCATCGGGGTTCCTTCACGGACACTACGCAAGAACGCAAGGGCATCAATGACGCCTTCACTGTCCTCGCCATCAAGGCCAAGGTACTTGGGAAGCTGTGCCCCGACCGCGACGAAGGTGTACTGGACCCCCTGGTCGGAGAGTTCGGCCAACGTGAAGTCCTTGCCGGCCTTCATGTTGTACTTCACCTCGACCCCAAGATCGGTGAGGACCTGGAGATCTTGATCGATCTGGGCCTGCGGGATGCGGTACTCGGGGATCGCCCCGCCGACCATGCCACCCGCATAGGGGTGAGCTTCGTAGATCGTCACGGCGAACCCAGCGCGACCCAGCTCCTGACCAGCGGCGATTCCAGCGGGGCCAGCACCGATAATGGCGACCTTGCCGGCGGTTCCCATCGACTTGGTCTCACCGGTGCTGGTCTCACGATCCATGATGAACCGCTTCATCTCACGGATAGCCAAGGGCTCATCCAAGTGGGTGCGGATACAGGTCGTCTCGCAAAGGTGGTCGCAGACCCGACCCAACATCGACCCGAGCGGGTTGTCCGCCCTGGTGATCTGGATTGCCTTGTCGAAGTCGCCATCGCGCACCGCTCGCATATAGGCGGGAACGTCCTGGCTGACCGGGCACTCGTCAACACAAGGTGCCTCGATGCAATCGAAGAAGTGCAGCTCCCGCTCCGTCTTGGAGCGATCGGTGCGGAACGAACCCTTCAGATAGCGCCAATCGGTGCGTACATACTGGGCATACTGGCGCAGGTTGATTCGCTTCAACGCGGCGACCGCCAGCTTGACCAGGGCAGAGCGGCGTTCATCGTCAAAGCCGTTCTCCCTAGCCCACGTGCTAATCGCCACTAGAGGAGCTTCACCAGAACTGTCGTACCGGAGATACTCGCTGAGCGACGCCGCCTGTGACCCACTGACATCTATTCCACTGTCGGTTAGCGCCGAAAAGGCCAGCAACGGAATGAAGTCGGCCATGTTCTCCTGGGCAACTGCAGTCGCTGTGATGAAGTCCTGGATGCTTCCGGCACCAGCCTTGTCCATTGCCTTGTTGAGTTCTTCGATGTACTGCGGCATCCGCAGATAGCCACCGGTTTTCAGCAGGTCCGAGCACACGGTGATCGTGGTCATGCCCGACCGCATCAAGTCCGCAACGTTGAAGGCATCGGCCCCACCCGCAAACGACAACAACAGGTCGCCCTTGAACTCTTCAGAGAGCCGCAAAGCAAGGTTGGTGGTCACTGCGTGAAGCGAGCGCCCTGACATGTACATCATGTCTTCGCCCTCGAAAACTGTTCTGTGGTTCTCGACCTCGAGCGTGTTGCTCAGTTTGAGTCCAAACACCAGGTCGTTGACCCGCGCTGCCCTCCGCAGGTTGTGGAACATCGGGACTGCGTCAACGTACTTGAGGTCGTGGCCAAAGGCCTCGTCGGGAACCGGGATGTCGCCGAACCCAAGATCGTCATTGATGATGCCGCGCACACGCTCGGCGCCCAACAGGGTCGGGTTGCACTTCACCGAGGTATGGATTTTGCGCTCGGTCAGCAGATAGAGGGCGATTGCCTCGATCTCGTCAGGAGGACAACCGTGCATTGTCGAGAGCGTGATCGTGTCGGACACGGTGTCGGGGATATCAAGGTCCCTGGTCTCCGGATATCGCTCGGCCACAATGTCGACATAAGCCTGCTTGTACGGAGAGGCATCGGCCATCGCGTTGAGGTACCACTGGACGTTTGGCTTCTTGATGCCTTCGAGGTTGTAGCCGACCGACATGTTGAAGATCATTCCCGGCGCGTCACCGGGGAATCCCAGCTTGTGGTGCAGAGCGTGGATCAGCACCCAGGCGCGTAGGTACTCATCGAAGGATTCGAACACCTTGAGCTCTTGCGACCACTCAACGTTGTATCCCTCGTCTTCGAGGTCGATACACGGCTTGGCTACGTCAAGTTCGTCCAGCGTCTGGACGGTCTTGAGTTCCAGGAAGCGACCACCAACCAACCAGGAGACGATGATGTTCTGCGCCATCTGAGTATGCGGGCCGGCGGCGACGCCAAAGGGCGTCTCCAGCAACTGGCCGTATTTCTCAAAGCGGAATCGGTCACTCTCCGCGGGAACGAAGAACGAGGAACGGGGAATACCGAAAATCGAGTCTTTCTCCTCGAGTTCGGTGAACACCCAATCCGTTAGCTGCTCCATCGTGATTTGATGGAATCGGTCCGACATGCGCGGCTCCTCTCAGCCTCAATCCACCGGCTTTGGGCACCAACTGTGCGGCCCCTTGGGGACGGTGGGTTTCCGTTTCAATTGTCTGTGTCCTACGACACCTAGATCTACAGCTTGGCGTGCAGCCGCTTGGCCTGCTCGCGTGCCTTGGCACGGATCTCGTCACCGTCGACCCGTGTCGGCTTGCCGTCGGCAAAGACGACCTCACCGTCAACTTTGACCTCGAGCGGCTGAATGCCAGGCGTGAAGGCAATATGCCAAGGGTCCATTGGGTCATATGACCACGTGACCTCGTCGTTGCGAGCCTCGGGAACGATGTTCCATCCCTCTTCAAGCCATGACCATGCTGTATCGGGGCCAACAGTCACGTCCACAGAACGCTGCATCGCATAGGCCAGCCGGAACGACTCAATCATGTTGGCGCCAATACCGTCGGTGCCCAGCGCCACTGGATTGCTGAACCGAGCCGGGTTGGCATATCCAACGCCATTATTCAGGTTCGAGCGGGGATTGTGCTGGATGGTTCCCTTCAGATTGTGATCGGTTGGAAGGTGGACACAGTGGCAGATCAGCCAGTTGTCCTCCGTAAGACCCTCGAGGCGTTGCGGTGCATCGATGTCACCGATCCCCTCGCACACATGGATATTGACCCCAACCCCCAAGTCCTTGGCCAGACCGGCCGCCGCTTCGAGCGACTCGTCCGTGCAGGTGAAGGCGGCATGAACACCGACCAAAGCCTTACCGCCGGACTTGATGAAGCGCTCGTTCTCGGCGAGTCCCCGCTTGACCTGATCGGGACCGTTGCGGTCGCTGATCCCGTAGGCAGTCAGCAGCCTGACTCCAACTTCGGCACAAGCATCGGCGAGCACCGAAAGCGACCCCTCAATCGCGTTCGGGGTCTCGTTGTGATCAACGATGGCGGTTGTGCCGGATTCCAGAGCTTCGAGCGCACCGAGCTGGGCAGACGCATAGAGCATGTCCAGGTCGAGGGCCTTATCGAGCCGCCACCAGACTTGCTCCAGGATCTCCTGGAAGTTGGATGCAACCTTGGGTGGTGGCGGCATTCCTCGCGCCAGCTCCGAGTACAGATGGTGGTGGGCGCAAACGAGCCCGGGTGTTGTGGTGGTCACTTTGCTACCTCCAAGGGTTGATGAATGTTGAACGGGACCTGAGTGCGACGCTTACCGTCGACCTCATAGAAGGCCCCGGCGACGGCACCAGCTGTCGGTACCAATCCTATCTCTCCGACACCTTTGACACCGTAAGGAGAACGGGGCTGAGGAACCTCAACCAATATGGTCTCCACCTCAGGCATGTCCTTGGCCCGTAGAATCCCCAGACTGCGCAGCGTCCAATTGGTGGGGCGTGCCTCATCGTCGGTGGGGAATTCCTCGGTGAGCGCATAGCCAAGGCCCATGTGCACTGCACCTTCGACCTGGCCGACGACCAGCATCGGGTTGACGGCCCGGCCCACATCGTGGGCCGCTACGACCTTGTCGATCTTGCCGCTGTCTTTGTCGGCAATGACCACTTGGCAGGCGTAGCCAAAGGCGGAGTGCAGGATCGGGTTCTCGACCCCTTCCTCAAGGGCGTTGGTCCAATCGACCCGATACTCGCCTTCGTAGTCGACACCGGTCGCCTGGTTGTTCTCGTTGGCAACCCGGCAGGCATCGGCGACACCGCCGGCTGCCATCAGCGTTCCCCGCGAACCGGTGGTCTGGCCAGCGCCGAGTTCTCTCGTCGTGTCAACCACGACGCGGATTCGATTCGCATCGATATTGAGCTCTTCGGCAGCAACCTGGAGAGCGACCGTGTGCACACCCTGTCCCATCTCCGTCCAGCAGTGCCGCACCTCGACGGTTCCGTCCTCTTCAAAGCGGACAACCGCCTTGGAGATCTCCAGAAAGCCGTTGCCGAGGCCCGAGTTCTTGAGACCGAGACCGATGCCGACGGCCTTGCCATCAGCGCGAGCCTGGTCGTACGCAGGCTTCACGGAATCGAGGCATTCGCGGGCTCCGCGGCAACCGTCGTCCATGATCTGACCGGGGCCCCAGACGACACCGGGGGTGATGACGTTACGGGAACGCATCTCCCAACCGCTGATGCCAACTGCACCAGCAAAACGGTCCATGACCCCTTCCATCGCAAACTGGGCCTGGTTTGCACCAAATCCGCGAAAGGCACCGCACACAGGGTTATTGGTACGGACTGCAACAGCCTCAACATCGACGGTTTCCCACACATAGGGACCGCACATGTGGCCGGCCGCCCGCTCCAGCACCTTCATGCCGACCGAGGCGTAAGGGCCTGAGTCGCCAATCATCCGTGACCGCAACGCCGTCAGCTTGCCATCGGCGTCGCACCCGGCCCACACCTCTATCTCGATCGGGTGCCGCTTGGCGTGGATGCGGAAAGACTCTTCGCGAGACAACGTGCACTTGACCGGTCGGTTGAGCAGGTAGGCAGCCAATGCGGTCTGCCCTTGGTTCGACATGTCTTCCTTGCCGCCAAAGGCGCCACCGTTGGATACCAACTCGACGGTCACGGCGCTTTGCTCGATACCGAGCAGCGATGCGATCTGATTGCGATCGTCCCAAACACCCTGGCCACCTGAATACACCATGAGGTTGCCGTTGCCATCCGCCACGGCAAGGGTCGACTCCGGTTCGAGAAAGGCATGCTCGACCCGCTGGGTCTTGAACACCTCATGAAGAGTATGTGCCGAACCGGCGAGGGCTTCGTCAACATCTCCCCTCTTGTACTTAGAGGTCGACAGAACGTTGCCGTCGAGACCCCACACGGCGTCCTCGTCGGAAGCCAATGCCGATTTCGCATCGGCAAAGGGCTTCAACACGTTGTATTCGACCTCGACGAGTTCGGTGGCGGCCCGGGCTTGCGCCTTCGTCTCAGCAACCACTATCGCCAGCACATCCCCGTAGTAGGAGGTGCGTCCGCCTTCCGGAATGAAGACCGGCCAATCCGTGTAAATGATCCCGACCTTGAGTTCGCCGGGGACGTCGGCTCCAGTGAAAACACCGACGACACCTTCGGCAGCTTCTGCCGCGGTGGTGTCGATCCTGACTATGTCGGCACGGGCATGGTCTGTCAGCCGGAGCGCACCGTGGAGCATTCCATCGGGGTACATGTCATCGACATACCCACGATCGCCGAGTGCGAGCTCGACACCCTCGTATTTGGCGCCGTTGTCCCCAATTCTCTGGGGTGTCGAAGGCTCGGGGATATCACCCGACGCCAGCATCTCAACGGCTTCGAGAATCTTGGCGTATCCGGTGCAACGGCAGAGGTGGGCACCGAGGCGACCGGCGGCCACCTGCGAGGTGACGCCTGCCGGACCCTTCTGGTCGAACAACGCCTTGGTACGAACCAAGATGCCAGGCGTGCAGAACCCGCATTGCAGTGCTCCGGTTACGGCGAAAGCCTTGGAGAGACGGTCGCGCTCGGCAGGTTCGAATCCTTCAAGCGTCGTGACAGCCTTACCCTCGGCCTTCTCCATGTTGACGAGACAACTCTGGATTGCTTTGCCATCAAGCAGAACCGTGCAGGCACCACACTGACCAGACGGTGAACAACCATCCTTGGGTGACGTAACCCCTAATTCCTCACGCAGCGCGGCGAGCAAATGTGGGTGATCACTCCGGACCTGGACGTCACGCCCGTTAACAGAGAAAGACGTAGTTTCAGACATCGCACCTCCTCCTCAATACAACCATTCGTGATCATCTTAGAGGCTTTACTTTTTGTCAAACCAGTAGCACGACGGCTCAAGTTCCAATCCAAGTCGGCAGCTGCCCGGATTAAGCCATCGAAGAGGGGACAACCCATGCGCAGACTCGGGTACCTCGCGGTCAGTCTTTCCTTGCTATTGACAGCCTACGGTGGCAACGATGGCGGGTCAGAGTCCGGGTTCTAGAAGGATCACCGCAATAGCCCCCCTCTCCGTCGTCGCCATTAGAGTGGCCGCCGCGGAGAGGAGCACCGTGTCGTCAACTTGTAGCGCCGAATTTTTGGTCGAGCCTTTCGAGGTCGGCAACCCAGGGCCCCACGTCATCGCCGCCGTCGAGGCTGTGAAGGCGCTTGGGTTCGAACCGATCGTCGGGCCATTTGGCACCACCATCGAAGGCGACGCCGAGCTGGTAACCGAAGCAGTCAAAAGTCTGCTCGATGCTGCAAACAAAGCAGGGGCATCTCGCGTTTCTATCCAGATGAACGCCTGCGATGGATGACGCAGCCGACACGGTCTTTGCCGCGCTCCAACCACTCCTCGATGCAATCGGAGGCGACCCAGTCGACGCATCAGAGGTCGAGAGCGGAGACATCCCGATCAACTGGGACGGCAAACTCGTCGGAGCGATTCGGCTCCCCCCGCTGTCGCATGCGCTTGAGCTGCTCGTCTCCCGGATCGAGTTGGAAATGGGGGCTCCCCTTGCGGACCTCGACCGTGTTGCGAAGCAGGTCGCGGTACGCATGCTCGACGAGCAGGGCGCCTTCCTTCTGCGCAAGTCCATCGAGTATGTGGCGGACGCAATGGATGTCAGCCGGATCACGATCTACAACTATCTCAATGCAATCAAGGACTAGCCGACTAGTCGCGTAACCTAAACTGACCGAATTGACATTTAGTAAAGCAAATACCAGCCTTACGCAAACGCCACGATGCAGTGGCCTGAAACTTCGAAAGGAGTGGAGCGGGTGACGTCTCAGGGAGGAATTCAACGGCGCCGATTCCTCGCCTACAGCGTCCCGATAGCCTCGGTTCTTGCGGCATTGATTCTCGGAGCACTCATGCTCTTGGCACTCGACGCCAGCCCGGTCGAAGGTGTCAAGGCAATGTTCGACGGCGCCTTTGGTTCGTCGAAGGCGCTCACCGAAACCGCCCTCAAGGCCACTCCTCTTCTCTTTGTCGGTGTCGGTATCACCATTGCCTTCCGCGCCAACGTCATCAACATCGGTGGTGAGGGTCAAATGGTGGCGGGAGCTTTGCTCGCGACAATCGTTGCCCTCAACATGCCAGACGTTCATGCCATCATCATGCTGCCGGCAGTACTGATTGCCGGACTCCTCGGTGGGGCCGCCTGGGGTGCAGTCCCTGGTGCGTTGAAGGCGTACTACGGGGTCAACGAAATCCTGAGCACGATCATGCTCAACGTCGTTGCGGTCCAGTTAATGAACTACCTGCTGCGCGGACCGCTGATCGATCCCGCTGAGATCGAGCGCGGGACCCGGATTCCGCAAACACAACGGCTCCCCGAGAGCGCCGACCTTCCCCTGCTGTTCGGGTCGGGGCGCCTCCACATCGGACCGATCATCGCCATCGTCGCTGCCATCGCCGCCTACATCTTGTTGTGGCGCACGCCGCTTGGATACCGGGTACGTGCGGTCGGGCAAAACACCGACGCCTCGCGCTACGCCGGCATCCCCGTCAAGCGGACGATTGTGCTGGCGCTGACGTTGAGCGGGGCCATGGCCGGTCTCGCCGGAGCAGTTCTCGTCTTCGGTAGCGAAAGCCACCGCATGGTCACCGACGGTTCCACAGCCGGGTTCACCGGTAGCGCTGGTTTCAACGGCATCGTCGCTGCCCTGTTCGGCGCTCTCCATCCCATCTGGACCATCCCGGCGTCCTTCCTCTTTGGTGGATTGCTGGTCGGCGGCAATGCCCTGCAGCGGGCCGTCCAGGTACCGGCGGCTCTAATCCTGGCCCTCAACGGTCTCGTCGTGGTCTTTGTGGTTTCCACCGAGCGGTTCCGCCGCCGTCTCCTGGAGCGCCCGCCATCATCACTTGACACCCCCACAGCGCCCGCGGCAGCACCGACGGCGGATCCGCCTGATACAGGTCCGCCTCCTACGAGCGAAGGAGGTGAGTCATGAGCGACTCCTTCACCGAAGCAGTCTTGATCGCAACT
>JASJHC010000328.1:0-3156 GCA_033791245.1 Acidimicrobiia bacterium
CGACGCCTCAGCATATATGACACGATCATCATCGACGAAGCGCACGAGCGCAGTCTCAACATCGACTTCCTCCTTGGCTACCTCAAGAACCTGCTCCCGAAACGCCCGGATCTGAAGGTCATCATTACCTCGGCCACCATCGACACCGAGCGCTTCTCCGCCCACTTCAACAACGCCCCCATCGTTGAGGTTTCGGGAAGGACCTACCCCGTCGAGATGCGATACAGCCCACTTGATGACCCGACCCAGCCAGAACCCCGCGATCAGCCCCAGGGAATCAGCGACGCCGTCGTCGAGCTCTTCACCGAGAAGGACGGTGACATCCTGGTGTTCTGTTCGGGAGAGCGCGAGATCCGCGACGCCGCCGACACACTGGAGGAATTGGGGCTACGCCACACCGAGATCGTTCCTCTCTATGGGAGGCTGTCGGCCGGGGAACAGAACCGAGTCTTCCAAAAGCACACCGGTAGGAGAATCGTTCTAGCCACCAACGTCGCCGAGACTTCGCTAACCGTGCCCGGCATCCGCGCCGTTGTCGATGCAGGGACCGCACGCATCTCCCGCTACGGGCGCCGCACCAAAGTGCAACGGCTGCCCATCGAAGCAATCTCACAAGCATCAGCGGACCAACGAGCGGGACGTTGCGGCCGACTCGGCCCCGGTGTCTGCATCAGGCTCTTCTCTGAAGATGATTACAACTCACGGCCCGAATTCACCGAACCGGAGATCCAACGCACCGGCCTGGCCTCGGTAATCCTGCAGATGGCAGCGCTTGACCTTGGCGAGATTGAATCGTTCCCCTTTCTCGATCCTCCCGACTCACGAAGCATCCGCGATGGCATCGCACTGCTCGAGGAGGTCGGTGCTCTCGAACCAAATAGTGATCGGCTAACCAAGATTGGCAGGAACCTGGCTCGTCTTCCCCTGGACATCAGACTGGGTCGCATGGTCTTGGAGGCAGACCGCAATCTGTGTCTCAGTGAGGTCGAAGTCATCGCCGCCGCCCTCTCCATCCAGGATCCCCGGGAGCGACCCGTCGACAAGGAGCAGCAAGCCGACCAGAAACACGCCCGCTTTGTGGATGAGGAGTCCGACTTCCTCGGCTGGCTCAAGCTGTGGGACTACATCCGCACCGAACGGAGAGCACGCACCTCGAACCAGTTCCGCCGTCTTTGTCGCGATGAGTACCTCAGCTATCGCAGGGTGCGGGAGTGGCAAGACATCCATTCCCAATTGCGCGACATCACCAATGAGCTCCGCCTCCACCGCAACCGCAAGCCAGCCGACGCCGACACCATCCACAAGTCGCTGCTGTCGGGCCTGCTGTCAAACATCGGCAAAAAGAACCCCGACGGCTACGAATACCGCGGGGCTCGTGGCGCCCGTTTCTTCATCTCCCCCGGTTCGGCTCTGTTCAAGCGTGCGCCGGAATGGGTGATGGCTGGCGAGTTGGTGGAAACCAGCAGGCTGTGGGCGCACAGTGCTGTTGGCATCCCATCGGAGTGGGCCGAGGAAGTCGGAGCCCACCTCGTCAAGAGATCGCACTCCGACCCCTGGTGGGATGCCACGCGAGGGTCTGCGGTGGCCAAGGAATCCGTGTCGCTGTACGGAATCCCGCTGCAGACCGATCGTGTCGTTCAATTTGGAAAGTACGACCAGGAGGCTTCGCGAGAGCTGTTCATTCGGCACGCTCTAGTCGCTGGGGAGTGGGAATCGACCCATCGTTTTGTGGCGCACAACGGGGACCAGATAGCCGAGGTCCTCGAGATGGAGGCGCGGGAGCGGCGGGCGAACCTACTGGTAGAAGACGACGCCTTGGTGCGGCTCTTCTCGGACAGGATCGCTGACGACATCACAACGGTTCGCCATTTCGATCGATGGTGGCGTGACATCAAGGAAGCAAGCCCACATCTACTCGACCTGAGCCTCACCGATCTCATCGACCCAGCAGCAGCCGACCCCGACCCCGAGGCGTTCCCGGCGGTGTGGGAATATGGCGATCTCGGCCTTCCACTTGAGTACGAGTTCGACCCGACCAGCCCTGCCGATGGCATGACCATCGATATCCCGCTGCAAGGACTGGTCCGGATCGACCCGGCGGTATTCGAGTGGCACGTGCCCGGGATGCGGGAGGAACTGGTGATCGCCCTCATCCGCTCGTTACCAAAGCACTTTCGTAAGGCATTTGCCCCGGTACCCGACACAGCTCGAACGGTCCTCGCCAGGATCTCGCCTGAAGAAGGAGCCGGGCTACTGGTACCCCTTCGCCGCGAACTGATCAGGATCGGAGGGGTATCGATCCCCATCGACGCTTTCGATCTGGAGTCGCTGCCACTTCATCTCCGACCCTCGTTTCGCATCATCGACGACAGCGGTGCCCCCATCGCTACCGGCTCCGATCTCCCCAAACTGAAGAATCTGGTTCGGGAAGAAACGCGATCTGTGGTGCACGCGGCAACGCACGACCTCGAACAAAGCGGCCTCACTAGTTGGAGCATCGGGGAACTACCCGGCGTCGTGGAGGTTGCCGGCGACGGGCCCACGATGCAGGCCTACCCGGCCCTGACCGACGAAGATAACTCAGTCGGAGTCCAGCTACTGGCTACACCAGCCGAGCAAGACGTCGCCATGTGGCAAGGAACAATCCGACTGCTGCTGCTCAATCTGCCGTCGCCGGGCAAACTACTCAGACCACTTCTCACCCCTGGGGCAAAACAAGCGCTGCGCACCGGACCGCACACCAACCAGACCGAATGGGTTGAGGACTGCCTTGGCTGTGCACTGGGCGAGATCGTCGCCGAAGCTGGCGGTCCGGCCTGGGACGGTGTGGCGTTCGATCGACTCCTCACCCGAGCCAAGAACGAGCTCCACGGCCGCGTCACTGCGGTCGCCAATGACTCCCTTTCACTGCTCGGAGCGCTCCAAGACACCGAGGTCGCTTTCAACCGGCTCAACGAAGATCGCCATGCTGACGTGATCAGCGACATCGCAAGCCAGGTTGGCTCTCTCATCTATCCGCGGTTCCTGACCCATATCGGATCGGATCGCATCCCCGACGTGACCAGATACCTGCAAGCCATCGAGAAACGGATCGAACGTCTTCCCCAAGATCCCGCCAAAGACGCCGTCAACATGGGGTTGATCCATCAGTTGGAA
>JASJHC010000329.1:0-3118 GCA_033791245.1 Acidimicrobiia bacterium
GCGCCGAACACGAACTCCAGGACCTCTGGGGAAACTTCAAAGAGAGCGCTGATCCAGTAGCCCGTGATGGTTTGATCCTTCACTATTCGGCATTGGTCAAGTTTGTGGCGGGCAGGCTCAAAGCTGGCCTGCCCCGCAGCGTTGATCCACAAGACCTCGTCTCATACGGGACCTTTGGGCTGATCGATGCCATCGACAAGTTCGAACCTGAACGTGGCTACAAATTCGAGACCTATGCGGTGAACCGGATCAAGGGAGCCATCCTCGATGAGTTGCGAGCTCTCGATTGGGTGCCGCGGTCGGTGCGGGCGCGCGCCAGGGAAATCCAGCGCAGCCTCGGCGAGCTGGAGCACAGGATGCAGCGCAGCCCGAGCGACGAAGAGCTTGCCGAGCATATGAACATGGAGACCGAAGTGCTCCAGGACCGTCTCGGCGAAATCGCCACGCTGGGCATCATGGCTCTCGATGATCTCCTCAACCCCGGCGAGCGTGACTCCTCGACGATGGGGGAGCTTCTTGCCGATCCGAAGGCACCCGACCCCAGCGGCTCGTTTGAGCAAGAAGAAACCCGCTACCTACTGGTCGACGCCGTCAACCGTCTCTCTGACCGGGAACGCCTCGTTGTCACCTTGTACTACTACGAGGGGCTTACCCTGGCCGAAATCGGCAAAGTACTGACCGTTACCGAATCGCGCGTCTGTCAGATTCACACCAAAGCAGTAATGAGTCTTCGCAACCGTCTCATGGAGCCACCCTCCCGCCGCAGCTCCTAGGCCGGCGCACCACAACGAGCTGGCTCTACCGGGGTCACGGGAGTACACTCTCCGCCCTAATAAGCACGGCCACTGCAATCTTCGAAGGTCGGGGTTCGCCCCGCGGAGGCTTGGGAACGTCGAATCGTTTCCACAGGGTGGTCGGAGGAAGAACCAAAACAGGAGGATCGCATGGCAGTTTCTATGCGCGAACTGCTCGAGGCTGGCGTCCATTTCGGACACCAAACCCGACGCTGGAACCCGAAGATGCGCCCGTACATCTTCACTGAACGCAACGGTATCCATATCGTTGACCTACGTATGACCGTCTCCCAAGCGGAACGTGCCTACCAATTGGTCGAGGAATTGACCACCAAAGGTGGAACGATTCTGTTTGTTGGGACCAAAAAGCAAGCCCAAGATGCGGTCCAAAGGGCGGCCGAAGCTTGCGACATGCCTTACGTCAACCATCGTTGGCTTGGCGGCATGCTCACCAATTTCCAGACTATTCATCGGCGCATCATGTACATGCGGGAACTCGAACGCATGGACAGCTCCGGCGAGATGGAAGCTCTGCCCAAGAAAGAGCGCCTCCGTCTCCGCCGGGAGATGGCGAAGCTCCAGGCAACGCTCGGTGGCGTCCGCGATATGCACAAGACCCCAGAGGTTGTGTTCATGATCGACATCAACGAAGAGCACATTGCTGTGGCTGAGGCTGCTCGTCTCAAGATCCCGATTATCGCTCTTGTCGACACCAACTGTGACCCCGACCTGATCGATTTGGTTATCCCCGGCAACGACGACGCGATCCGCGCCGCCTACCTGCTTTCGAATTCGATGGCAGAAGCGGCCAACAAGGGACGCGAATTGTTCCAGGCCGCCAAGAAGGACAAAGAAGCCCCCAAGAAGCAGGCGAAAGCCGCTCCGGTGGCCGAAGCAAAAGCATCCAAGGAGTAATGACCAATGGCCAACATCACAGCCAAGGACGTGCAGACACTGCGCACGGCCACCGGCACCGGCATGATGGACGCAAAGCGAGCTCTGCAAGACACTGATGGCGATCTTGAGAAGGCGAAGGACCTGTTGCGCGAGCGTGGTCTTGCCGCAGCTTCGAAGCGCACCGATCGTGCCCAGACTCAAGGCATCATCGGGTCGTACATGCATCAGCAGTCGGGTCGACCCGTAATCGGCGTAATGGTTGAGCTCTCTTGCGAAACCGACTTCGTCGCCAAGACGGAAGGCTTCCAGGAAGCCGCCAACGACATTGCCATGCACGTCGCCGCCTCCCAGCCAGGCTGGGTCAGTCGGGAAGAGGTTCCCGCCGACATCCTTGACAAGGAGCGAGAGCTGATCGCGGCGCAGGCCCGTAACGAAGGCAAGCCCGACAACATCGTCGAGCGTATTGTCGAAGGGCGCATCAATTCCTTTTACAAGGACAACGTTCTCAACGACCAGGTTTTCGTTCGGACCGAGAAGTTCGACGGGACTGTTGGCGACATGGTGAAGGGACTAGCTTCATCGCTCGGAGAGAACATCTCCGTCAACAGGTTCTCGCGTCTTCAGGTCGGCGAAACGGCTGAGTAGCCGTCATGGGCAGACGAGTCGTCCTCAAACTCTCCGGAGAAGCGTTCGCCGATCAGGAACTCAAATACGGAATCGATCCGCACATCGTCGACCGGGTAGCTACCGAGATCGCCCAAGTTCGTGACGAGGGTTATCAGATAGCGATCGTCGTTGGCGGCGGGAACATATTCCGTGGTCTTAGCTCGGCGGCGAAAGGCATGGACAGGGCGAACGCCGACTACATGGGTATGTTGGCAACCGTCATCAATGCCCTTGCGCTGCGCGACTCCTTGGAGCGAGCCGGCGCCCCGACCAGGGTGCAAACCGCTCTCAATATCCAAGAGGTCGCCGAGCCCTACATTCGGTTGCGGGCGATTCGTCATCTCGAAAAGGGCCGTGTCGTCATCTTTGCGGCTGGTACCGGAAACCCGTTCTTCACAACAGACACGACTGCGGCTCTACGTGCCGCTGAGGTGGGAGCTGAGGTCGTACTCAAGGCCACCAAGGTTGATGGGGTCTACGACTCCGACCCGGTTACAAATCCTGACGCAATCCTGCTCGAAACGCTGACCTACATGGAGGTCCTTTCGCAGCAACTGCGGGTCATGGACTCGACTGCCATTACGATGTGCATGGAAAACGACATACCTATCCGGGTGTTCAACCTGGCAAAGCCGGGGAACATCGCATCAGCCGTTCGCGGTGACGCGATCGGCACCCGAGTTCACTGAGGTGTAGCTGTGATCGACGAGGTGTTGGCTGAAGCAGAAGGCAAGAGGGGAGATCGGGGGGGCGGGCGGGTG
>JASJHC010000330.1:0-2642 GCA_033791245.1 Acidimicrobiia bacterium
GGTGCTGGTCCCAAAGATAACGCTCGTCTGCCGCCGCGGCGACCTCGTCGGTCACCAGGACTCCTCGAGCTGGAGCTTCGCTCATGAGCCGCGCCGCCAGATTCACGGGGTCTCCCAGACATGCGAATGTGCGTCGCAGTGGGTGACCACATGTTCCGCTGAGGACCCGCCCGGTGGAAATACCGATCTGAATGCCAGCTGCCGCGGTGACGTCGGCGAGAGCCTGCAGTTCCAAAGCAGCACTCACGCTCCGAGTCGCCTCGTCTTCATGCGCTTGCGGTGAGCCGAAGACGGCATACAAATAGGCACCCTTGTCCCCCAATGTCAGCTGTAGCAAGTTGCCGCCGTGGCTATCGAGGACATGTTGTGCCCGCCTGACAAAGTCATCGAGCTTGTCCGCCGCATCCGGATCGTCATCAAAGTCGATCCCTCCGAAACGGATGAACACCGGAAACACCGTACGGAGCTCGGCAATGAACGCGGCGCCACCCGTGGACAGGGTTTCATAGACCGGCGGTAGCAGCCACTTGCGAGCCTCGAAGGAAGAGACAGGCTCGAGCTCGGACCGAGGCTCCACCATGCCAACGCGGCCATGTAGCCCGGTGGCTACCCCAAACCGTCTCTCTCCGTCGGTGCGCATGTCGCCAATTGCCACGTCGTTGGCCAGGGCAGCCAGTGCAGATTCATCGAGGATGATCTCACCCTTGGCGGCGACCTGCTCGGCCGCCGCCAGATCGTCGATCAACGAGCCGGCGAGCACATCGATGAGCTGAACGTCGGGATCTCCAACGACAAACCTGCGTGCTTGGCCAACAGCAACGGCGGCTTTGAGGGCCAGGTCGACGGTCGAGCCGTCTTCGTTAACCACCGTGCCAACCCGCTCCATCGTGTCTTGCATCTCAAGCGCACAAGCGACCGCACGGCTCCCGTCATCGCCGTCGAGCCAACAGGTGATGGCGTCACCACTGAAGTAGATCACCTCGCCATCGAATCGGTGCAGGTCTTCGATGATCGCCGCGAGGATCCTGTTGAGGTTGGACACCAATTCCTCAGCCCCACGTCGCGGGCCAAGCTCGGTAGCAAGCGCCTCGGTGAGTGGGGTGAACCCGGAGATGTCGGCGAAGAGACCGGCCCCTTGCACCCGATCCGCCATCGGCTCCCCGGAGACGAGCGCCCGCCTCCGGTCGCCCGCAATGTACGAGCGCGGATCATCGGCCATGGGGAGTTCCTGCTCCTGCCCTTCGCTCATTCCCCTCTCCTCCACTGCGATTGGCCGCAAGCGTAGACATAGGGACGACCGGACTGTGTCGCCCGACTCTCTCATACCTGCTGGCGCTCCTGCGGCTATGATCCCGGCCGGTCGTTTCAAGGAGCCCGCGACAGTGCATATCAATCTCTTGGGCACCCGTGGATCGCTGCCGACCCCCGGACCCGATTTCATTCGCTATGGCGGCAACACGTCCTGCGTGACAATCTCGCGAGCCGGTGAGCTTCCATCGCTGATACTCGATGCGGGAACTGGGATGGCCAATGCCGGACGGATAATGGGGACCGCCAGTTTCCAAGGATCGGTTCTACTTGGGCATCTTCATTGGGACCACATATATGGCCTCCCGTTCTTCAGGCCCGGAGATAGCGAGGATTCAAGGGTCGACGTCTATGTGCCGGAACAACCTGATCCGGCTGCCCAACTCGACCGGGTCATGTCACCACCAATTTTTCCCGTCGACATCGGCAAGCTGCGGGGCTCGTGGCGAATCAACAGCCTCAGCCCCGGGGCACACCAGATCGAGGGATTCGACGTCCTCGCTCTGGAAATACCGCACAAGGGCGGCCGAGCGTTCGGCTACCGAATCGAGGACGAAACCGGTTCACTCGCCTATCTCTCCGACCACAGCCCTATCTCCTTGGGCCCTGGTTCCAGCGGGATTGGTGAGCTACACGACGCGGCTATGCAGCTTGCTCAAGACGTCGATCTTCTCATCCACGATTCTCAGTACACACCCGAAGAGTTTGCGGCCCGCTACGACTGGGGCCACTGCAGCTACGAGTACCCCCTCGAGCTGGCCGATGCCAGCGGAGCCAAGCGCACCCTTTTGTTTCACCACGACCCGAGCCATACGGACGATGTGCTCGACGCGTTGGCGGCGACACTGAGCAACTCAACGGCAACCTTTGCGGTTGAGGGTACGAGAATCCAGATTGGTGAGGGTTGAAAAGCGTGACGGCAACATCCACGCTTCGGCGCGAAGACGCACACGCAAGGACTTCGATTCTCAATGACTTTGCACCGAAACGTCTTGCCCGGACGTTGGTCATAGGATTTGTCTCCGGCATCATCCTGGTGACTCTGACCATCTCGCTGGCAGCTTTGGTATTCCGCGGACCCTTGGCGGCTGACCTGCCCCTCGGTGTTGGTATCGGGCTGGCTGGCACACTGGTCATCGGTTTGGTGAGCGTATTCGGGAGCAGTTTCGACGGCGTTGTTGCCGGCATCCAAGACAATACCGCCGCCATTATCGGTGCAGCCGCCGCGTCAATCGCAGCAACAGTGCCCACCGAACAGGCCGTTCCCACAGTGCTTGCCTTCATCGTCACCACTTCCGCCGTCACTGCGATTGCGCTCGGTGGCCTCGGGGTCT
>JASJHC010000331.1:0-3785 GCA_033791245.1 Acidimicrobiia bacterium
GGTAGCCTTGTCGCCGAGCAATTGGCGCTGATACTGGCCGGACTCGGATTCATATTCGTTGTCCTTCGTCTACTGACCGAGTCAAGCAACATGAAGTTCGGTCTTTTTGTAGGCCTAATCGCCGCCGGTGGTGTCGCCTACGGGGTCTTCGGCGACATGAAAGATGCTGGAATCAATCTGCCAACGGCAGACGATTTCAAAACCTCTGGCGACTCATAAGCCGGTCGACCGCAATACTGCAGGTTCAGGGTGTCACCATCGGTGGCACCCTTTCTGCTTTCACTTCAGTAGCGCACGCCGGTACCAATAGCTGTAGAGATGCACGAACCCCAGTGTCTCGTACAGTCCGATGGCCGAGGCATTCACCTCGGTGACCTGGAGATAAGAGCGGGTGGCGCCTTGGCGCCTGCCCCATTCCATCAGCGATCTGGTGACCCGCTCCCCCAGCCCCTGACGACGGTGTCGCTCGCCGACGATGATCTCAAAGAGGCCGAGCCAGCTTCCGTCCACGACCGCAAAGCCAACGGCATCAACATCGTTGGGCCCGCCAACAACAGCAAAGCCGGCTGGTAACTCGATGCGATTGACTATCGAAAGCCAAGCCACTGCCTGGTCCGTGCCGATACCCCACAGCGCAGCGGCGCCCTCCTGCCAAACCTGTGAGGGCGCCGCATTTACTTCCACAGACACATCTCCCGCAACGAGATCGGCGACCATCACATTGGTTCGACCCTCCGCAACGAACCCTTCAGCAGCCAGGAGATCGTCAAGCCCCTGTTCTGTTTCTGGAGTCTGCCGAATCACCAGGTCGAGTCCGTGCTCTACGTACCACGCTCGGCACCAAACAAGCTTGTGCCGGAGATCCAACGACGACCGGCCCAGCGGATAGACCGAGTTGCCCCGCCTCGAGAAGCCGTCGGCGAACCTCAATTGCCAACCGTCGTAGACAACCATCTCTCGAGCCGGCCAGCTTCGGTAGGCGGCCGCTTCAATCTCGGCCACGAGGTCGAGCGTCGTCATCCCGCCGTACCGAGCGCCCCGGCCAGGTCAGCAGGCACACGCGTGGGACGGCCCGCCGTGGTCACCGTCGCGGCGGTGATTGTCTGCTCGACGAGAAGCTGCCCATCCCGCAAGATCCGCTGCTGGAAGGTCATCGACACCCTCCGCAGAGTGGACAACTCCGATTCGATGGTGAGTTCGTCGCCAGGTCCCGCCGAGCCCAGATATCGTGTGCTCAGTTCGGTCACCACGATCTGGATTCCTTCGGCTTTCAGCTTCTCCAATGGAAACCCAACGTCGGTCAACCATTGCGCCCGCGCCGCCTCGAAGTACTGGATGTAGACAGAGTGGTTGACATGCTCGTAGGGGTCGAGCTCATAGAACCTGACGGTGATGACCGCGGTATGGGTCATGTCACAGCCTCCGGCATGGTGAATCCCAACTGACGCCACGCCTCGTAGACCCCGATCGCTGCTGCGTTCGCAAGATTCAGACTGCGACCCTTCGGAGCAATGGGTATACGCACCTGCTCAGTGATCGCTTCACCTGTGAGGATCGCCTTCGGGAGCCCCACAGACTCCTTGCCAAACAGCAGCACGTCACCAGGCTCATAGAAGACGTCGGTATAGACGGTGGTTGCATGCTGGCTGAAGGCAAATATCCGCCGCTCGCCAATCCTGTCGAGAAACTCCTGCCAACCCCGATGCGTTTCAACCTGAGCGTATTCGCGGTAGTCAAGTCCTGCCCGGCGGATCTTGGCCTCGTCGAGGGAGAACCCCAGCGGTTCTATCAGGTGCAAACGGCAGCCGGTGTTCACCGTCAGCCTCATCAGATTGCCGGTATTGGGAGCGATTTCAGGCTCGTGTAGAGCGACTTCAAACATGGTGAGAACATTAGGGTCCCCAGACGGGTTTTCAGTCGCCGACGACAAACGCTGGTCTCCAGAGGCGGACCGAGTTGAGCAGAGCGATCCCCTCGCACCTTTCCAGATCTGCCACCGCGATAGTGCGCTCCTCGATGCGACCTTCGTCCAACAAGACCTGTCGATACACACCGGGGAGACACCCAGCGTCGATCGGCGGAGTCACCCAAACCCCGTCAATCTGGACTGCAACGTTGGCGATCGTTGACTCGGTCAGTTCCCCCCGGTCGTTAACCAGCAGAACATCCTCGGCATTGGGATGCCTCGCCCTTCTCGCCTCGTATACGTCGCGTCGGGTGGTCTTGTGAAACAAGAACGGGCTAGAAACATCGACCGGTTCTCGATCAATCGATATGGCCACCGAGACACGCTCGTCGAGGACAAAGGGTGCAACAGTGATACCGATCAGGCCTTGCCGGCTCACCGTGAGCCGAACTCGAGATTCTGCTCCGCCGGCGACGGCGTCATCGAGCCGCCTGACAACCTCGGATCGATCTACCGGGATCCCAAAGTAGGCCGCTGATTCGACGAGACGCTCCACGTGGCGGTCCAGCCAGTACCAGCCCGCGGTTGGACTCCATCTGACGGTCTCGAGCAACTCGAAATCGCTGGTCCCATATGTGAGTATCCGCGCCTTGAGCGCAGCCTCCTCGTACTCAGCCGTGGGATCCGAATCGAAGGTGATACCACCGCCGATCCCGTATTCAGCCTCGCCCGTCCGACTGTCAATGACAACGGTACGGATGCCAACGCTGAACGAAGCACGGGGCCCCGGCGCATGCGGCGGGCTAAGGAACCCAATTGCCCCGGTGTAGACACCCCTCGGTTCCGACTCGAGATCACGAATGATCTCCATCGTGCGGATCTTCGGTGCACCGGTGATCGATCCACACGGGAAGAGACCACGCAGAACCGAAGTCAGTGTCATGTCGGAGCTGATCTCGGCGGAGATCGTCGAAGTCATTTGCCACACTGTGTCGTAGCGCTCGACCGCCATGAGCTCGTCTACACACACCGACCCGACGTGGGCGACGCGGCCCAAGTCATTGCGCAACAGATCAACAACAATCAGGTTCTCGGCGCGATCCTTCGCCGACTCCTCGAGTTGTCGCTTCCTCATCGCGTCCTCGCTCGCCCACCGGCCCCGCGACACCGTGCCTTTCATTGGCCGGGTGATGAGGCGGTCGGTCCCTTCGCCGACCGGGTAACGATCGAAGAACAGCTCCGGCGAAGCACTAACAATCCAGAAGCGCCCGGTGTCCAAGAAGGTGCCGTAGCCACCGGACTGTGCTTCGGCAAGATCACGATAGAACGCCATCGGATCTCCGCTGAAATGGGAACGAAGACGGCTGGTGTAGTTCACCTGGTAGGTGTCACCAGCGACGATATGGTCCCGGATGGTGGCGATGTCCTGCTCGAAATGGGGCTGACTGTCAACCCACTTCCACGGTGTCAACTGGTAGTCGCCCAGAGGTTCAGCAAATCCCAGGTTGAGATGTCGGTCCTTGTATAGACCGAACCAAACCAGCGGAAAAGCATCATGGAACTGGTTGCGCGGCCGGACTGCAAGGTCCGGGTCGAAGGCCGGGGCGGCTTCGTAACCGATGTAGCCAACTACCCACAGCCCGCTGGCAGCGGCCGCTTCGGCTTGCGCAAGCACAGGCACTACTCCCTCAACGCGTGTGGTCGATACCTCGCCAACTTGATTGGAGAACGCAGCGGACCGCAGCCGATTTGGCCGTAAGTCGTCGAGACGAGCGGTGATTGCCATCGAGCGAGCGTACCCGATCAAGCGTCGCGTCGGCTCTTACGCAACGCGGGGAACCATGAAACGGATCCGCACCAACGGGATGCGAATCGCTGC
>JASJHC010000332.1:0-4263 GCA_033791245.1 Acidimicrobiia bacterium
TCTCCCAACCCGAAGAGTTGTTGACCGACGCGATGCCGCTCATCGTGGCCTTCGAAGAGTATGGTCGGGTCTACCGAGATGACATTGGTACCAGCTATCTATTCGACCAGCGCGATCTAGGAGGTCTGCTGGATATCGTCATGGAGAACCGCGGCACTGTTGGCCCGGTGAAGTTTGCCGAGGTCGGTGCCGGCACGGGCGGCCTCACGACGCGTATTCTTCCGAAGCTGCACAACATCGACGACCAGTATTGGATCACCGACATCAGCAGCGGGTTTTTCGACAAACTCAATCAGCAATTCCGACCTTACCAGGGTGTGGCCCGCTACTGTCCCTGGGACATCGTACAACCCAAGCCCGCGGCGATCGATGAGAAGCTCGACCTGATCCTGGGCAGCAACGTCTTGCATGCGACGAGCAACATCCGCGCCGCACTCTCCAACATCAGCGATGCCCTCGACGACGGTGGATTTCTCCTGCTGCACGAAGTGACCGACGGTTTCGCCGCGGTCGTCGGCTTGTGGGGCTTTCTCACCGAACTGTGGGACTTCAATGACCCTGAGGTGCGTGACCACGGCCCCATTCTCTCAAATGAAGCGTGGCCGGCATTGCTCTCCGAGTGCGGTTTCGAGGTGGTTGCGCAACGCACCGACGGCAGCATGCACACCATCTTTCTGTGCAAGAAGATGACTGCGCCCTTGCCGTCGGAAACGCCGATCTTCTTTTCAGATGACGCGATTGGCGAACTCCAAAGTGCACTCGACCAGGCTGCGGTGGAGCGCGACCGCGTCGTCTGGGCTGTCGGCGATCACCTTGGCACGCCGGGACTCGCTGGTTTGAGCAACTGTGTGCGTCGTGAGCCTGACGGCGACTTGCTGCGCACGGCGTTCATCGACACAGACTACACCAACGGCGTGCAGCGAGCCGGTGACCTGACCGACGCGGAGTGGACAGAACTACGTCGCCGAGATCTGGCGATGAACGTCTACAAAGATGGTGTTTGGGGGAGCTACCGGGCCATCCCGCTCGAACCCAAGCGGCAGCGTGCCCATGACCACATCACCCTGAATATCGATTTCGCCGGCGACCTTTCCTCCCTGTATTGGTGCGATGCTCCGAAACACAGGGCCGAAGATTTCATCTGTGATGTTCACTACACGAGCTTGAACTTCAAAGACGTCATGATAGCCACGAACAAGATCTCTGCGGCGGACCTTGGCGGTTCGGCGTGGCGTGCCTTCTTGGGCGAGTTCGCGGGCGTCATGCCGGACGGTAGACGGGTGATGGGTTGCGGTGGTGACGCTTTCAGCAACCGCAGCTATAGGACGCTGGGGTCCATGCCCGACGTGTGGACTGTTCCTGACCATTGGAGCCTGGCGGACGCGGCAACGGTCCCCATCGTCTATTCTACGATCTACCTCGGGCTCGTAATGCGTGCGGGCTTGCAGCGTGGCCAACGTATCCTAATCCACTCCGGCAGCGGCGGCATCGGCCAGGCGGCCATCCATGTCGCGCGCTCTTTCGGTTGCGAGATTTTCACGACGGTTGGCACAGACGAAAAACGCGCCTTTGTCCGCGAACTCTTCCCCGATATCGCCGACAGTCACATCGGCAGCTCGCGTGACACCACGTTCGAAGACATGGTGCTGGATGCCACCGACGGCGAAGGCGTGCACATCGTTCTCAACGCTCTGGCCGATGACAAACTGCAGGCGAGTCTGCGTGTTCTCGCACGCTATGGACAGTTTGTTGAAATCGGCAAGTTCGACATGGTGGCGAACACGCCCATCGGCATGAAGATGTTTCTGCGCGAGGTCAGTGTTCATGGCGTGGGTCTCGACAATTACCTAGCCGATGGCAATGACACCGTGCTCGGGCAGATAGCAGAACTCGTCAGGGAGGGCATCGACAACGGTGCCGTTGTCCCGCTAACCCACACCATCTTCCCGAAAGACGAGGTCGAATCGGCGTTTCGCTACATGGCGCAGGGCAAACACGTCGGCAAGGTCTTGCTCGACATGAGGCCGTCGGAGGAGAAGCCTTACCGGTCGCGGCCCCACTTCTGGGCTGATCCCGACAAGTCGTATTTGATCACCGGCGGACTCGGTGGTTTCGGTTTCGAACTGGCCGGCTGGTTGGTAGACCGCGGTGCGCGCTATGTGACACTCGCTGGTCGCAGCGGCATCAAGAACGGGTACCAGCACTACCATATCGGACAGTGGCGAAAGCGGGGCGTGACCATCGATGTGACACAGGCAGATGTCACAACCGAAGAAGGCACGCGACAGCTGCTTGAACAGGCGCAGGTGTCGGCACCTCTGGGCGGAATCTTCCATCTAGCCATGATCCTCAAAGACTCGCTTTGGACGAACCAAACACAGGAAAGGTTTGACGAGGTCGTGCAGGTCAAAAAGAAGGGCAGCGAGCATCTCGACGCAGCGAGCCGCGAACTTTGCCCGGCGCTCGACCATTTCGTCATGTTCTCGTCGTTGGTCGGTGGATGGGGCAACGCCGGTCAGACCAGCTACGCCTATGGCAATGCGGCGATGGATCGGTTGTGTGAGCGGCGCAAAAAGGAGGGTCTGCCAGCGGTGTCGATTCAATGGGGCCCCGTGGGCGATGTCGGCTTCGTGAGCGAGAACCGCGACTATGTGTCTGTCGAGTCAGTCAATATGCGGGAACAATCGTTGCGCTCCTGCCTCTCGGTTCTCGACAACTACCTGCTGCAGGACGAGCCGGTGGTCCTCAGCGTGGTGATGCCGACCCGTGCCACCGTCGCTGATGCAGGCGCCGATGCCACGGCATCCGGAGAACGCACGCTCGACAGTCTCTTCCTGGATGTGCGGACAATCCTTGGCATTCCCGAAGGCGATGTCATCTCGGATGAGACGACTTTCGTCGATCTGGGAATCGACTCACTGATGACTGTCGAACTGACGAGCAAGCTGCAGAAGGACTACGGTCTTCGGATGTCGCTCGCCAAAAGTCGCGCGTTGTCCATGGGTCAGCTGCGCGACCTCTTCAACGCATCGTCACTTGCAGACCGAGGCGCGGCACCCGACGCGGAGTCTTCGGATACGGTCAGTGCCGATGCTGATAGCGGCATCTTCGTGACGATTCGGGCTGCAGAGAATCCACCCGAAGCTCTGTACTTCGTTGGCGGCTTCGCCACAGAACCGATGATTGCGGTGCAAGAGATCCCGCAACCGCCCGAGGGTAGCGTAACCGTTGTTCGCTTTGAAAATAGCCCCTCCATGGACGTGCTTGCCGAGGCGTGGGTGGATCACATAGCCGCCTTGCCCGCGTCCGCGAAAACAGTGCGCATGGTGGGCCATAGCACCGGTGCGCTGATCGTTCACCGTTTGCAGGCGCACCTCGAGGCACCGGAGGTACGTGCGCGGCTTGGAAAACGGCAGATTCATAGCACGACGGTATCGCCGCCGCGCGCCGACGTATTCTGGCCATTGCGCGACATCACCGCCGACGAGCTCAATCGAGCATCGAAACGTGCAGTGGTCGAGCACGTGCGCGCCAATCCTCTCTTTGAGCAAGTCGATCTCATGGAGCCCGAGAAGGTGCGAGCGCAGGTGCGCTTCATTGTCGCCGATCACTTCTACGACAAGCGCATGGGCAAGGTGGATGTGACGGTGCTCCCCAGCGAAGATCCACTCGCATGGAGCGGTGATGACGCTGCGGGCTACGCCGCGGATATCCAGATAGTGGCTGGCACCCACGATCTGCGGGGCATCCACCTAGACGAGGTCTTCGCGTCCGGCGTCCCGCGCGCCTAGGTTTTTTGGGGCGGGGTCGGGTGTCTTCCTAGGCCCTAGGCTCCCGAAACAACCACCGCTTCTGAATCGGCGAAAAGCTTGCCCATCGCTTCCGGCAGGGGTGGCGACTTGTCCTCAAAGCCGAGGGCATCAGCCAACTCACCGGGGGGCACCGTTCCCACCTTGTGTGAGGAACCGCAACTGCGCCACCGATGAAGCAATGAGCCGTCCGTGCTGCCAATAGTTTTGTTCCAGATAGATCCAACGTTCATCCCACGACACCACCCGACTGCGAAGCTCATAGCGTTGAAAGAGCCGCAAGGAACGGTGGAAACGCACCCATGTACTGGCAATGACCGGCGCCCAACGGCGCTTGCGCAAGGTCGAGACCACACCCATGCGCACGATCAGATCGACCCGGCCAAGATCCATGTGCGTCAAGTAACGTCCATTGTTGGAGAGCATAAAATTCCGGGGGCACATCCTGATAGCC
>JASJHC010000333.1:0-11161 GCA_033791245.1 Acidimicrobiia bacterium
TTGGGGAGACAGCTCCGAGATCTACCGGGAATACCACGACAACGAATGGGGCCAGCCGGTCGATGATGATCGGCTGCTATTTGAGAAGCTCTGTCTGGAAGGCTTCCAAGCCGGGTTGAGTTGGCTGACGATTCTGAAACGTCGGGAGGGTTTCCGGGCCGCGTTTCACGGATTCGATATCGACACAGTGGCCGACATGACCGAGGCTGACGTCGAAAGACTGGTGCAGGACATCGGGATCATTCGGCATCGAGGCAAGATCGAGTCGACCATCAACAACGCCAATCGAGCCCAGGATGTCGTCGCAGAGTTCGGGTCCTTCGGTGCATTGGCGTGGTCGTATGAGCCTCCCGACGGCGGGACCATCCTCAAGGCAACGACTGCCGAGTCCACCGCGCTGTCGAAGGACTTGAAGAAGCGAGGGTTTAGCTTTGTCGGCCCCACCACAGCTTATGCATTTATGCAAGCGATGGGGATCGTCAACGATCACCTGCCGCAGTGTCACGCTTGGGAGACCATCGAAAAGGCAAGAACCAAGTTCAAGCGCCCCCGGTAGTGGATGGTCTTCTCGAGCAGGCCGGCATGACTTCAGCCAACCCGGTCCTTTCCCAAGAGCAACTTGGTGGTGTCGTCTGCTTCGAACAGTGCCCGAAGTAGGTAGACGGCCGCAGCGAAATTGCCGAGCGTGATCAACGCAATCAACCATAGAGCAGTCTTTCCCCTGCTGGTCTCTCGCACCGCAATCCAAGCTCCGAAAAGCGCCAAGCCGGCGTAGAGATCGATGAGAGACACCTTCCCCCAGGGAAGCGCCCATATCGTCGAAGCATTGTCGCCAAAGTTGCCGCCGGCGAAGCCGTATGCGATCGCGGCCGTCATCGCGAGCAGAACGGTCCATGCAAGTATTCGTGCTCGTGTCATGTCTGACGGTTCGTTGCGGATTGTCATTGCGGATGGCCGGACATGGCCTCGCGGCGGGGGAGCCTTACCCGATGCCGTGCATCTCAGGCTTGGCTTCTCGACCCATCAGGTTGGCGAGGGCGTCGGCAGGGCTGGCGCCCTCGTAGAGAACCCGTGCTACCTGCACCGCGATTGGCATCTCTATCCCGTGGCGATCGGCGAGAGCCAGGATCCCTGGAGTTGACTTGACCCCCTCGGCCACCTGGTTCATTTCGGCGATGATCTCGTTGAGTTTCTTCCCCTGGCCAAGTCCAAATCCAACTGTGTGATTGCGGCTCTGCGAGCTCATGCAGGTTGCGATCAGATCGCCCATTCCGGCGAGTCCGGCAAAGGTGAGGGGACGGCCGCCCATGGCGATGCCGAGGCGGGTTAGTTCGGCGAGGGCACGGGTGATCAAAGTTGCCATCGTGTTGTCACCAAAGCCAAGACCATGGGCCATTCCAGCCGCGATCGCCATCACGTTCTTCAACGCTCCTGCGGCCTCGCTGCCGATAACGTCATCGTTGGTATACACCCGAAAGTTTGGTCCGATGAACACCTGCTGCAAAGCAGCAGCCGCGGAATCGTCCTTCATGGCGATCACCGTTGCAGCAGGCTGACCAGCAACTATCTCCTTGGCAAGGTTCGGCCCGGTCAGGACTCCGATGCGGTCGGTGCGATGGTTCGGCAGTACATCAGCCGCCACCTCCGTCATCCGCATCAACGTCTCCCTCTCGACGCCTTTGGCCAGGCTCAGGATCGGTAGGTCTGACGAAATCTGCTCGCCGACCGTCTTGAGTACGGAGCGAAAGACATGCGAAGGGACACCCATGACCACTGCTTCCGCACCTGCCAGTGCCGCGGCAAGATCGCTGGTCGCCTCTATTTGGGAAGAAAGCCGATAGTCGGGCAGATAGTCGGGGTTGACGTTGCCGCTGTTGATGGCTTCGGCAAGATCCTGGCGCCGTGCCCAGAGCGCAACAGGTTGTTTTGCACCCACGATGTTGGCGACCGCGGTACCCCAAGAACCAGCGCCGATCACTGCTACCCGCATGAAACCCTCCCGATCATATGGTTAACAAGCGTAGGCGGGATGCCGATAGGGAGTGTATAGGTCATTTACACAAGCAACCTAGGTCCTTGCTTTTCGACCCTGAGGCGGTGAGTCTTGCAGAGTGAGTTTGCAGCAGAAGAGGCCAGGGTGACGAGAAAAAACTACGTCCTAGATACTTGCGTCCTACTTGCCGACCCAGTGTCACTTCTCCGCTTTGACGAACACGATGTTGTTCTTCCGCTCGTCGTTGTTGAGGAGCTTGACAGGCAGAAGACCAGGGTCGACGAGATCGGGGCTAATGCTCGTAGGGCGATTCGGACTCTGGAACAGCTAGGTGCTTCGGAGGCGGGTGGACTAGGCGACCCACAGCAACTCGATAGTGGGGGCACGCTCCGCATCGAGCTCAACGGCACCCATTCCGATCGGATGCCCAAGGCACTCAACCCGCTTACACCAGACCACCGGATACTGGCGACTTGCATGAACATGGTCGATTCCGGCAACAAGACGGTATTAGTCACCAAGGACGCCGCATTGCGCATCAAGGGCGCCCAGCTGGGTGTCGAGGTCGAGGACTATCGCGCCGACACTGTTCCCGTTGACGAGTCCTACTCAGGTGTTGCCGAGCTCAGCGTCGAAGCCGCCACCATCGATCAGCTGTATGCCGATGGCAAGACGTCTCTTCCTGACACCGGTTTGTTCGTCAACCAATTTGTGATCTTGAAGGCTATGGGCTCGCAGTCCGCGGTGGGCCGGGTTATCGACACCGTCGGTGGGACGACGATCGTTCGTGTCCCGGGTTCGCGGCAGGCCTTTGGCATCGAGTCCAAGAACGTCAGACAGGCGTTTGCCCTGGATCTGCTCATGGATCCGGATATCACCGCAGTCAGCATGATGGGTGTGGCCGGGACCGGCAAAACGTTCCTAGCTCTGGCGGCTGCGCTCGAACAGACCATCGAAGCCGGCAGGTATCGCCGCATCTCGGTCTACCGCCCGTTGGTAGCCGTGGGCCGCCAAGAAGTCGGGTTTCTCCCCGGCGATCTCGATGAGAAGCTGGCGCCGTGGATGGCTGCCGTGCACGACAATCTGTACGCCCTATTCAGCGGCGATCCACAATCCGCAAAGGGCGCTATCGAAGAATTGATGGATCGCAACGTCATCGAAATGGCCGCGGTGACATATCTGCGGGGTCGATCGATCACCGACGAGTTGGTCATCATCGACGAAGCACAGAACCTGGAGTACGCAACGCTGAAGGTGATCCTCACCCGTATTGCCTCTGGCTCCAAGGTTGTCTTCTGCGGTGACCTCACCCAGGTCGACAATCCGTACATCTCGCCGTTTGGCGGATTGGCCGCACTCATCGAGAAGCTAAAAGGTGAGCCTCTGTACGGCCACATCACCCTCGAAAAGTCAGTCCGCAGCCCCCTAGCTGAGCTCGCCGCCAAGATCTTGTAGGACCGAACTCCAAGGCTGGGGCGTTTTCGAAGTAGATTCCGGGTATGGGTTCTGTATTCACCATGATTATCGAAGGGGAACTACCGGGACGGTTTGTTTGGAAGGACGAACTGTGTGTTGCTTTCCTGTCTATCAACCCGCTGGCGGCGGGCCACACGTTGGTTGTGCCGCGCCAAGAGGTTGACCACTGGATTGACCTCGACCCGGACCTGGCAAGTCACCTGATGGCTGTATCGCAGAAGCTCGGTCTTGCCCTCAACCTTGGGTTCAAACCGAAGCGGATTGCGCTGATGATTGCCGGCCTCGAGGTGCCGCACACCCATCTTCATGTTGTCCCGATCGAGGGGATTCACGACCTTGATGCGGACGCCGTCGATCTCGCCCCCGATCCAGATGCTCTTGACGCTGCCGCCGATCGGGTCCGTGCCGCACTCCGCGCCCTCGGGCATCCCGAAGTGTCTGACTAGCCAACGTACTTTGGTAGCGAGATCTCGAAGGTTGAGCCAAGGCCGGGCCCGGCCGACTCCGCGGTGACGTCCCCACCGTGGGCGCGCACCAACGTTCTGGCGATGTTGAGCCCGATGCCGGTTCCCGGTTGGTCGCGATCGAGCCGGGTGAATCTCTCGAAAATGGTCTGGAGCTGGTCCTGCGGTATTCCTGCCCCTGAGTCCTTGATCGCCACAGCACAACGTTCATCCGTCGACACATCGGCTACCGCCACGGTGCCGCCGGGTGGAGTGTGCGCCAGGGCGTTACCCAGGAGGTTGGTTATCGCTTGCGCCAGCCTGTCCACATCGGCCCGAATCGGCATCTTGGTGTCAAGATTCACATCCAAATCAACCTCGTTGATTTCGTACTGCGGACCCAAGGTCTCCACGACCCGACGTACTGCGTCGCCAAGGTCCGAGAGCACAAAACTGAACTCAATAGCGCCTTCTTGGGCTTTCGACAGAGTGGACAGATCCCAAGTCAGCCGTTTCAGTCGATGCGCTTCTCCGGCGATGGCTTCGTAGGTCTCCTTGGATTGCGGCAGCACTCCGTCGATCAAACCCTCCATGTAGCCCTCGATCGTCGAGAGAGGATTGCGGATCTCATGCGCTAGGTCGGAAACAAGACGAGCCCGCGTTTGCTCTGTCTGCTGCAGCGAGTCCGCCAGGGTATTGACCGACTCGGCAAGGTCGGCGAGTTCTACCTCGCGGGGGATGGAGACCCGGGTGCTGTAGTGCCCGTCAGCGAGCAGGCTGGCACTCTCCTTGATCTTGTTGAATGTCCCGAGCAGCCGACGGGTTAGTAGCACGCCGAGTGCCATTGCGACGATCAGCCCGATTGCCGTTGCCACGATCAAAGCACCGGTGAGGGCGCGGTCGTAGTCTTCCTGGATGTCGGCAGGAACCGGACTCTGTTCGACCTCCTGAGCCGTCGTCAGCGGTCCCGCGGCGAGGGTGCCTGGGCTCAAGACGCCGATTGCCTCAATAGTTGTAGTGGTGGTGCTGCCGATACCCGGATCGGGGTTGCCTCCCGGGAGCCCGGGACCACCGTCGGAGCCGTCCCCTGGATCGACATCGCCTCCCGGTCCGATTGTCGAACCTGTTGGGTTGGGGCCGAGCGTTGTAGTCGTTGTGGTGACGGTGACGTCCCCGGGCACGGTGGTAGCGACCGATGTTGGTGGATCGATCGGGTCTAGATCCGTGTCTGCACCCGATGTCTGCCCTGGACCCTGTCCACCTTGGCCGGGACCCTGGCCGGGTGTGCCGTTCTGGCCCGGAGTCTCGGTCTGGCCATCGCTTGGCCCTGGACCGAGCCGTTCCTGGACGGCCTGCTCAAAGAACTGTGGAACCAGAATCTGAACGGTTACAAACCCGGTCGCGGTGACTGCGACCACCACGGCTAGGTAGGAGAGCATCAGGCGGCGCCGCAGGGTTGGCTGACCGAGCATCACGACTCCGGAATGAATCTGTAGCCCACGCCGCGTACGGTCCCAATGATCCTGGGTTCGCCGGCCTCGTCGCCGAGGGCCTTGCGCAACTTACGGATGTGAACATCGACGACACGTTCATCACCGAAGTAGTCCCAGCCCCAGATCGCTTCGATAAGCTGTCTTCTGGAGAACACTCGGCCGGGCTGTGCTGCGAGAGCCGCCAGCAGATCGAACTCGAGCGTGGTCAGGTCGGCAGCAGAATCTGCGACGGATACCTCTCGCCGGCCCAGGTCGATGACTAGCTCAGAAAAGACCAGCCGATCCGCATCCGACGGTGCCGCGGCACCGCGCTGGCGGCGCAAAACAGCCTTGATCCGTGCAATGAGTTCCCGCGGGCTAAACGGTTTCGTAAGGTAGTCGTCGGCACCTACCGACAACCCAATGACCTTGTCTACCTCGTCAGACCGAGCCGTGAGCATCACGACGTATACGTCCGAGAAGGTGCGTATCTCGCGCAACGCCTCGAGCCCGTCCAGGACAGGCATCCCGACGTCCATCACTACGAGATCGGGGCTGTTGGCTCGGGTGAGGCTGATTGCCTCAGCGCCGTTCTCACCCTCGAGGACCTCGAATTTGTCGGCCTCGAGGTAAGAGCGGACGAGGGTTCGTATCGAAGCTTCGTCGTCAACGATCAGGATCTTGTTGGGCGTCATGGTGGCGATGTTAAAGCTATTCCGGACGTTGGACGCATTGAGGGACCCACAATCGTGGGTCCCCCAACGTGGTCAGGTTGGCTGTCGGTTGGTTACTTGTTGCCACCCGGGGTGCCGTACTGGTTTCCGGCCCCGGTCTCGTCTTGAGTGTTGACGGGTCCGTCACATTCGCCGTCGCCTACGCCGTTGCCATCAGAGTCGCCGACAAGGGGGTCCCGAACCTGATCCCGGTCCCTGTCCTGGAGCAGTTCCCCGGCCAGGTTGGCTTCTCCGTTATGGAACTCGGATCGTACCTCAGAACGCTCCTGTGTCATGGGGGCTTCTTCGGGGGCTCCTACGCCCATCTCAAGCGGATCATGCACCTTCGCCTTCAGGCGGGTCTGCACGGTCGCCATCAGGGCGTCGTCGGTGCCCATCAGCTCGGGATCCTGGATCTGTGTCCGCAGTTGCGTCTGAACAGCAAACGCCGGTGCCTCAACCGCCGGCGCTTCAGTGTTGGTATCGAATACATCTGTAACGCCTGTCTCGGCAAGTGCCGCGACGCTTCCGAGAGCCAACGAGGCAGCGATTGCTGCTACGAGGAGGGTCTTTCTCTTCATGGTCTGTTCCTTTCGAGTGGATGTCATACCGCTATGAGAACAAATGCGCATGAAGGCACCGCGGTTCCGAATATGAAGGTTGTGTGAAAGCGGGTTGAGGATTGTGTGTGAGGCGAAACCTCGCAACGGTGAGAGTGTGCGCTCACAACGCAGTAGAGGGACCCGCAAATGCGGGTCCCTCTACTGGATAGTTTGGTTTTCGGCGGTTACTTGTTGCCACCGAAGCGGTTGCCGGTGCCGTCTTCGGCCAGGGTGTTCCGTGGTTCCTCATCACAGTCGCCGGAGCCATCGCCGATGCCGTTGCCGACAAAGTCGCCGTCATGGGCAAGGGGATCCTGGAGTTGGAGCCGATCCCGGACCATGTCGCCGGCCTGAGTGGCGGTTCCGACCCGAAGCTCGGCACGTTGCTGCGTCATCGTGGGATCACACTCGCCGTCGCATTCTGCGGGGGCGTCGATCCGCAGCTGCGAGCGGGTCTGGGTTGCGGTCTGTGTCAGCAGAGCGTCCTCGCTAGCCACCAGAGCGGGATCCTGGAGCTGAGCTTCGGTCTGGAGTTCAGTCTGGACGGCAATCGCAGGGACGTCGTCGGTATCGACTGTCGTCTGGGCGAAGGCAGCGCCGCTACCAACTAGAAGAGCTCCGGCAACTGTCGCTGTAAGAAATGCTTTCTTCCACATAATCTGTTCCTTTCAAGAAGTCGTGGTCACAGATCTATAAGAACACGCCGGTATGAAGCGATGACGATTCCGAATGTGAAGCATGCGTGAAGGTGAATTTGTCCGGAAATGGAGAGAGGACGCCCGGTATCCGGACGCCCTCTCAACTCAACTAGGTGGTATTACAGGTTGTCGGCGATCCAGTCGGTGGCAACCTGCTCAGGATCGTCACCGTCGATTCCTATACGACGGTTCATCTCGCTCAGCTCTGCAGTGGTGAGCTCGCCGCTCACTCTGTTGAGAGCAGCCACCAGATTGTCTCCGTAGGCATCAATGATCTCCTGCCGGATGACTGGTGTCAGATTCTCAGCAGGCTGGAGGCCCTTGTCGTCCTCGAGAAGAACAAAACCCTTGGCGGCGATGACGCCGTCAGAAGTGAACAGCAGTCCGACCTGGATTGCGTCCTCTTCGAGAGCGGCGACTGTCAGCGCACCACCCACATCAAGCGGCTTGAACTCGGCGAAGCTCAATCCGTAGACGTCGGTCAAGCCGATCAGGCAGAACTCACGTTCTGGGCACTCGGGTGGACCACCGAACACGAGGTCCGTGTGATCCGCAAGATCACTGATCTTGCTGAGCCCAAGAGCGTCTGCGGTGTCCTGGCGGACCACGATTCCGTTCTTGCCCTGAGCTTCAGCAGGATCGAGTACCGCGACACCGGCACCTGACCATGCATCACGCAGAGCCGCTGCCGTGGCCTCGGAATCCGAGGTAGGTGTTCCGTCGAGGAACGCCAATGCCGTGCCGACGTATTCGGGGACGAGGTCGAGTTCGCCGCTCTCCAGGGCTACGGCGTAGACAGCGCGCGCTCCAACGTTCAAGTTCCGGTCGACCGAATACCCCTCACCTTCGAGTACTTGTGCGTAGATCTCCGCAACAAGTGCGTTCTCACTGAAATCTGCCGAACCGACAGTGATCGTCGGGCCTTCTGTTGTTGCGTCCTCACCCGATCCACAGGCTGCTGCAAGTAATGCAAATGCAACCAGGACCGCCCCGAGGACGCCGCTGCGGGGTTTCCGCATGGGTCACCTTCACTTTCATTGGGGATAATCAACGCTGCCTGATGGGAGTGGCAGGCCATCGACTGCAGGTTGGGTTGTTCCGGGGAAGGTCTTGGTGACCTGGGAGAGCTTGATCATCGCCGATCACAATAGATCGTGGCCCAGGTGTCGGTTACGGACACTGCTGGCGGGTCGGCTTCCGCTAACTTCTGAGTGTGACTTCTGAATTGTCCGAAACCCCACAGAAGAAGGGCCGGGTAGGAGCTGTCTTTAGCTCGGCCATCCGCCGCTTGGCCACGATGTTTACTTCACGTGGTCCCGGGTTTCGGCGTCTCGCCCAGTCCCATGCAGGCGGCACAGCTGGAGACACACTGGTGGCAATGGCGCTGGGCAGCACGCTGTTTTTCTCGGTTCCGTCCACAGAAGCCAGAGAGAACGTTGCGCTTTACCTGATCATCACGTTGGCCCCGTTTGCGCTTATTGGGCCATTCCTCGGAGGATTCTTTACCAGGTTCCCCAGCGCCTATCGCGGCGGTTTAGTGGTCAGCTCGGCGCTGCGGGCGATAGCGGCAGTAGTGATGTCGATTTGGCTGGACACAATCTTCCTATTCCCGATTGCATTCCTGCTGTTGGCTCTTTCTCGCTTTCACGGCATAAGCCGATCGAGCGTGGTTCCAATCGTCCTCGATGACCCTCGCGAGCTCATTTCGGGAAATGCCCAACTGGCCAGGATCGGGGTCGTTGCTAGCGCCCTGATCATTCCACTGGGTCTACTAGGCGTCGGTTTCGGCCACCCTTCCATAACGCTGCTGATTGCTGCCGTCGTCTATGTCTGGTCGGCACTTTCGGCGGTGGGTTTGCCTCCGCTACGGATCCAGGTGGAGCGGAGCAAACAGGCCCGGCTCGACCGGAAGCGAGCCGCTTCGCCACGTGAGGTACGGTTGGCCCGCTTTGCAACGGCGGGGGTGCGGTTCCTCAACGGCTTCCTGCTATTGCTTGTCGCGTTTGCCTTCCGTGATGAGAATGCAGGGTTCCTCGACTTTTCAGCCCTACTCGCCGCAGCCGGTCTTGGGTACTTCGTCGCGGCTTTCGTCACCCCGATTCTCGATCGCAAGATCTCAGAAGAACCCATGGTGGTGACCGGTCTGGCTATCGAGGCGGGCGCAGCCTTTGTTGCGGCCCAGGTATTCGGGTTGCCGGCGGCTGCGTTCCTGGCAGCTGCTGCTGGTTTTGCGTGGGGGACTGCGAAGTTCGGCTTTGACGGTTTACTCCAGGCAACGGTGCCTGAGTCAGGCCGGGGACGTGCGTTCACCAATGCTGAGACGTTTTTCCAGATTGCCTGGGTGGTTGGTGCCCTGATTCCGGTGTTACCCGTTATCCCGGTCGGTCTTGGTCTAACACTGGCCGGATTGACCGCACTTGGCATTCAGGTCGTATACATATCGGCCGTACTGGTGCCAGTGGTGGGTCACCGCAGGTCCGCAGTGCCTTCCCCGCCGGATCGCGAACCCCCAGACCAAAACGTTTTGGACCTTATGTAGGCGAACCGATGAAATGGGTTCGTTGGTAGTTCGCTTCGCAACTCCGATACGCCATCGGCGGGTGTTGCGATTCAGGTCGCTTCGACAACGAAATCGGCGAAGCGATGTAGCTCCGTTGTTGGGATCTGTGCGGTGAGTGTGGTCCCTGATTCGGTATGGCCGGTCTCCATCACATGACCGATGTCGTGGACCATGGCCACGATGTCGCCCCGGTCGTAGGGCACCGTCAGCTGGACCTCGTCGGTCTTCTCGGCGAGGCGTGCGGTCACTGCCACTTCCAACCCGTCGACGCCGGCGCCGGTTACTGCTGAGATCGCCACGGCGTCGGGATGCAGCTCCAAGAGACGCTTGACGGCGACAGGGTCGGCAACGTCGGTCTTGTTGATGACAAGCAACTCAGGGATATCGTCGGCCCCGATCTCGCGCAACACGCTGTGTACGGCCGCAATCTGGCGATCAGGGTTCGGGTCGGCTCCGTCGATGATGTGTAGAAGCAGGTCGGCTTGGTTGACTTCCTCGAGCGTCGAGCGAAAAGCCTCCACGAGTTGATGAGGCAGATTGCGGACAAAGCCAACCGTGTCCGACATCAGAATCGGTGCGCCCGATGGAAGCTCCAACCGGCGGATCGTCGAGTCGAGCGTGGCGAAGAGGCGATCCTCGACAAGCACTCCGGCATCGGTGAGGTGATTGAAAACCGTGGACTTGCCGGCGTTGGTGTACCCGACGAGCGATACCACCGGAAGACGGGACTTGCGGCGAGCCTTGGCGCGTGTGTCACGGGAGCGGGCGAGATGCTTGAGCTCCCTCTCCAGTTTGGCGATGCGGTCGAGGATGCGACGTCGATCGGTCTCGAGCTGGGTTTCGCCCGGTCCTCTGGTGCCGATGCCACCGCCGAGCCGGCTCATCTCTATACCCCGGCCGCGGAGCCGGGGGAGTCGGTAGCGAAGTTGGGCCAGCTCGACTTGGAGCATGCCTTCTTTGCGGGTGGCATGCTGAGCAAAGATATCGAGGATCAGAGCCACCCTGTCCACTACGTCGCACTCGAATCGCTTCTGCAGGTTGCGCTGCTGGGCGGGGCTGAGTTCGTTGTCGAAGATGACAACGTCGATGTCTTGGGCTTTGGTCAGCGAGACCAACTCCTCCACTTTGCCCCGACCGATCAGCGTTGCAGCATCAAACTTCTCGCGCCGAACCAGCTCCTCGTCGACGGGGTCGGAACCGGCCG
>JASJHC010000334.1:0-5657 GCA_033791245.1 Acidimicrobiia bacterium
GTGGATTTCATTGGTGTGGTGTTCCGATGTGTTGAAGACGGCGCCCCCCACGATCCCGCCGGCCAAGCACAAGCCGCCCCCCACTATCATGGCGCCGGCCAAAACTCGGGTGTAGCCACGACCGAGTGTCAGGCCGACACTAGGGTTCTGCCTGATGACCCCTGAGGACACCGCCCCGCGCACTACAAGATCAATGATGACATCTGGGCCGTTCGCCCGGTTCTTCTGGGCTGCGGTGATCGGATCGACCGGTGATTGGGTGACCGTCTTCGCCATGATTACGGTGGCCGACCGCATCGGATCTCAGGAGGGCATCCTGATTGCCTTGATGTCTCGCGTCCTTCCCGGACTGCTGCTCGGAGGTCTGGTTGGGGTTGTCTCGGACCGCATGGACAGACGGAAACTGGTCGTGTTCGCTGACGTTGGGCGAGGTGTCGTTGTTCCGTTCATGATGTTCGCGGACTCGCTAGTTGTGCTCGTGGGACTGACCTTGATTCTGGAACTCCTGAGCCTTCTCGGTCAGCCGCCGCGGACTGCAATGGTGCCTCGCCTGGTTCGGCCGGAGAACCTGGTCAGTGCCAACAGCCTCATGCTTGCTGCTGCCTACGGGACTGTGCCTGTTGGGTCGCTGCTTCTACTGGTGATGGCCGGATTTCCGGATGTGTCTCTCGGTGGTTTGATCCCGGTGGGGAACGAAGGACTTGTCTTTGCATTCGGACTCGACGCCGTCACCTTCTTTGCCTCGGGCCTGCTGGTGGCTTCGTTGCCGAAGATCCTTGCTCCTTTGGCCGAGGAGAATGGAAACAACAACGTCGACCTGAAGAGCACATGGAAGGACTTCACAGAAGGTATGAAGTTCCTCAGCAGCGATCCATCTGTGCGCCGGGTCATCATCGGCATGACGACTGCTCTCTTCGGCGGAGGGGCCGTCATCGTATTGGGCCTGGATTTCGTAGAAAACGTCCTCAGAGCCGACGATGCAGGGTTCTTCGCCATCATCGCGATGCTGGGTGTCGGTGCCGTGATTGGACTTGTCGTGCTCTCGATCTATGAGGATCGATTCGCACGTCGTGACATTGTGTTCGGAGTAGCAACAGCGGCAACCGGTCTTGGGCTTTCTGCGGCTGCAATGGTCACAACCGTCCCTGGGGCCGCAGCATGGATGACAGTCATGGGGTTTGGGGCAGGTGCCGCCTACCTAATGGGATTGACCCATCTCCACGAGTATGTGGACGATGAGATGCGCGGCAGGGTATTTGCGACCCTGTTTTCGCTGATGCGGATAGGCCTATTTGTGGCGATGGCCGTCGCCGTGCCGTTGGTGGATGCAGTCGGTTGGGTTGATTTCGGTCGTCTCGACGACCCAACTCGAGTGGTGCTGTTTCTGGGGGGTTTGACGATTCTGACGTCCGGTCTGGCGGTCTTGCTCACACTGCGGTCTGGCTTCCGAACGCCGACGATGGGCCGGGACACTCAAGACATCATCACCGCTGCGAACAAGGCGAGAAGGGCTGGTAGTGCACCCGTCCAGAAGAAGACGGAGACCAAAGACAAGGACAACTCGTGACCGGGCACTACATCGCCCTCGAAGGTATCGAGGGCACAGGCAAGTCCACGATCGCAGCACGCCTTACCCACCATCTCGAGGGATTGGGGCATGATGTCCTGAGGGTCAGGGAACCGGGCGGAACTGCAACCGGAGAGCGGGTGCGCAGGGTATTGCTCGATCCCGACGGTTCGGTGTCTCCTTGGAGTGAGGCGATGCTGTTTTCAGCGGCACGTGCCCAACTTGCACACGAATTGGTCGGGCCCGCGCTACGAGCTGGTAGTTGGGTGGTCACCGATAGGTCGGTCTACTCGTCGCTTGCGTACCAGGGAGCCGGTCGTGGTCTTGGTGTCGCCGCGGTACGCGCCGTTAACGAGCCGGGACTTGGCGAGGTCTGGCCCGAGCTGGTCATCTTGCTTCGCCTCGATCCGGAGACAGGTTTGGCCCGACAGGAAGACCCAGATCGGATTGGCGGTGAAGGCGTCGCCTTTCAGGCAACAGTCGCGGATGCGTTCGACGAGCTTGCGGTCGCCGAGCCCGACAGGTTTGTCCTTGTGGACGCCTCGCTTGCCGTCGATGATGTTTGGGACCGGGTACTGGCACACGTGGAGGGGCGATGGGCGATCTCTTCGAAGGTGTAATAGGCCACCGCGCTGTGATTGGTGTTCTGGAGGGTGACGTCGCTGAGCCCGCCCACGCATATCTGTTCGTAGGTCCGCTTGGGGTTGGCAAGGCGATGGTGGCTCGGCGGTTTGCTGCAGGCATCATCTGTGGCGCCGACCAGCAATGCCAGAGCCGGGTCATGCGTGGATTTCACCCGGATGTTGCCGTCGTGGAACCCGATGGAAGGTCGGCCATAACGGTCGAACAGGCGCGTAACACCGTTGCGCTGGCCAACCTGGCACCGGTGGAGGGAGCTCGCAAGATCTTCATCCTCGAAGAGGGCGGTGCCATGAACGACGAGGCAGCTAACGCCTTGCTCAAGACACTCGAGGAACCGACGGCTTCAACGATCTTTCTCGTAGTTGCCGAGTCGGAGGACGATCTGCCTTCCACGGTTGCCAGTCGGTGCCGCACCGTTGTCTTTGGTCGGGTGCCTGAGACGGACATCGAAATAGGGCTAGTGGCACAAGGCATTGACGCGGTGCGAGCCAAGCAGGCGGCCCAGATCTCCGGGGGGCGACCGGGGCTGGCGGTTTCTCTAGCAACCCGGGCCGACGTTGCAGCATTTCGTAACGTCTGGATGAGTGTGCCGCTGCGACTTTCTGAGCATCCTGGCGATGGCTATCGGCTTGCCGATGAAGTTGAGGTTGCGGCCGATCCGCTGATGGCAGCGCTAAAGGATCGACAGCGCGAGGAAGCGGCCACAATGGAAGCCGAAGGCGGACTGAGCAAGGCGGTTGAACAGCGTCATGCTCGGGAACTCAAGCGAGCCGCGATCGCCTTGCACGTTTCGGGTCTGGAGATCCTGTCGGGTTTCTACCGGGACGCCGCCGCGGCTCAGCTCGGGGCTCCGGTCCACAATCCCGACATCCCGGCACCGGCATTGACCCGCCTTACCCCGCGGCGTGCGGTCCACAATGCCGATCGGATCCTCGAAGCCATCGATGCGATCCGAGCCAACCAACGTCCTCAGCTGGCGTTGGCTTCGCTGTTTTCTGACATCGGCGGGCGATAGCGTGCAGCGCAATCCGGGCGTGGGCGCTTACGGCTTTGTAAGCGTGATGAGACACCCGGTGTGGTGGGTAACTAGGGCGTTGTTCGCCGGGGACATAAGTGGCCAGGAGCATCTGCCCAAACACGGTCCCTACATTGTGGCCGCCAACCATCTGTCACTTGCCGATCCGGTTTTTGTGACCCTCGGTGTCGGCGAGCTGGTGCGGTATCTGACGCTAGATGAGCTATTCGGCCAGAACAGGCCACTCGACGAGGCCCTCTACTACTTCGGCTCAATCCCCGTGTCGCGGGATCGCCCACCTCTTGGTGCGTTGCAGCATGCGCTGCAGGTCCTCGAGGATGGCGAGACTCTTGGTGTGTTCCCTGAGGGAGCCCGGGCGCTCCACTGGGGGGAGCGCACAATCAAGCGCGGAGCTGCCTGGCTGGCCCTAGCCACCGGCGTTCCCGTCGTTCCGTGTGCTCTCACCGGGACGGAAGCGACCCTGAGCCTGGCCGAACCCGGTATCCGCATACCGACGCTCAGATTGTCTTTTCATCCAGCGCTTGATCCTGGCTCGTATGTTGGGTGTGAGGACCCGCTGCAATCAATGATGGACGATTGGGTGGCGGTGTTGGATGAGCAACTGGCGCACTGGCACGACAAGGACAAGAAGTGAAAGTACTTATAACCGGGGCGAGCGGTCTGATCGGCACAGCACTGCGCCGGTCGTTGGAAACCGATGGGCACGAGGTCGTCCGGTTAGTGCGGCGCGATCCTGTGGATCGGTCGGAACGATTCTGGGACCCAAGCAATGGAACACTGAATTCTGCGGACGTTGCAGGCTTTGCTGCCGTAGTACATCTTGCCGGAGCCGGCATCGGTGATTCACGGTGGACGCCCGCACGCAAGCGGCTCATCCTGGATTCCAGAGTGATAGCAACCGAGCTTCTTGCGCAAACGTTGGCAGCGGCGCCTGAGCCACCGGCTGTCCTTATCTCGGGATCGGCCATCGGTTACTACGGCGACCGTCCCCAGCCCGTTACAGAAGATGACGGGCCAGCGCCCTCTCCCGATTTCCTCTCCGACCTTTGCGTCGCGTGGGAAGGCGCCACCGCACCCGCGGCGGCCGCCGGTATCCGCACCGCACACATCCGCACCGGGATCGTCCTCGCCAAGTCTGGCGGGGCTCTGGGGAAGCTACTCCTACCGTTCCGCCTCGGGCTGGGAGGTCGGCTTGGCTCGGGAAAGACATGGTGGAGCTGGATCACCATCGATGACGAAGTCAGGGCTATCCGACACATCATCGACTCTCAGGTGTCCGGAGCCGTAAACCTGACAACGCCGCAAGCCGTAACTGTCTCAGAATTCACCAAGACACTGGGCAAAGTCTTGCGTCGCCCGGCATTCATCCCCGTTCCTCGCTTTGCCCTCGAACTGCTCCTGGGCAAGGAGCTGGCCACCGCGTTGCTGTTCACCTCGGCGCGCATTGTTCCGCACAAGCTGATGGAATCAGGATTCGAATTCGAGCACGCCACCATCGAAGAGGGACTGCGGGCGGCGATCGAAACTTCTTGAACCAACCAGTTGGGCTGCATTGCTTGGTGAGCCTTTTGCTGCGCTAGCATTGCGGACCCTCCGCCGGGGTAGCTCAGTCGGTAGAGCAACGCATTCGTAATGCGTAGGTCACGGGTTCGATTCCCGTCTCCGGCTCCAACTTTCACATATTTGGTTTCTGCCGTTAGTTTGGCTGCGAAACCTCTGAGGAGGGTCGATGGCCGACCAAGCCAATTTCGAACGTGACGCAATGGAGTTTGCACAGCAGTTGTATTCCGCCGCGTTGCGAATGACGCGCAACCCGGCCGACGCAGAGGATGTTGTGCAAGAAACGTATCTGAAGGCGTACCGCGCCTACAACACGTTTCAGGAGGGAACCAACCTCAAGGCCTGGCTGTACCGGATACTCACCAACACCTACATCAACCGGTATCGCAAACAGCAGCGCCGGCCGTCCGAGGTTGAGCTCGGTGAGCTCCAGGACTTGTACCTCTTCCGTCGACTGGGGGAGGCCTCTGGGGCTGTGCGCAGCACTGAGGAGTCGGTCCTGGAATCGATAGTCGACACCGACATCAAAGCGGCGCTGGAGTCGCTTCCGGAGCGGTTCCGGATGCCGGTCCTGCTCGCCGATGTCGAAGGTTTCTCCTACAAGGAGATCGCCGAGATTGTGGATGTCCCGATCGGGACGGTCATGTCTCGGCTTCATCGGGGAAGAAAAGCGCTGCAAAAGAAGTTGTGGTCTTTAGCCGAACAACGCGGACTCACAGGACCAACGCAATGAAAGCTGAATGCGACCACGCGGTCAACTATCTATATCAATACATCGATGAGGAATTGACCTGGGCAAGGCGACTCCGCATCCGGTGGCATATAAAGCGGTGCGGCCATTGCATGGATGCC
>JASJHC010000335.1:0-2556 GCA_033791245.1 Acidimicrobiia bacterium
TCAAGCGCCAACAGATGCAGTGGTCCCAGCGCGGTGCCCATCTGCTCCTGCAGACCCGCACCCGGGTGCTCAACGATGAGCTGGAGGAAACGTTTCGAGGGTGGTATCCGCAGTTTCGGCCAGAAGTGCCGAGGTCGCCTCCGTCTGAGGCCAGACCCCCCGGTTTTTAGCGCTCTCCAACCCGCGGCCTCCGCCTCCCAAGCCACTTCCCTTCGCTTCTTCACCAGCTCCCACACTGTCCCGTCAACATCACGCTTCTTTCGTGCCACGGAACGTGCAACGAAAACGCGCATGGCGAGACAATGGGATTGCTACGTAACAAGGTTCCGAGTGGCCTGCTGTACAATGCCGGCGCTGACGCGCCACGCCTGTCATCCGGATGTACCACTGAGACACAAACCGCATGGCCGAGAGATTCACTGAGAAGCAAGGCCAGTACCTGGCATTCATACACAACTACACCGTGATGTTCGGACGGCCACCGGCCGAGGCGGATCTGCAGCGCTTCTTCGAGACCGCACCGCCAACCATTCATCAGATGCTGCAAAAGCTGGCGGACAGGAAGCTCATCCGCCGCATACCAGGCCAGGCACGATCGATCGAGGTGCTTGTCGATCCCGACGAGATCCCACGACTCGTGCGCGCCAAGGCGCCTGACACCTGAGACAGGTCCTCGGGAGACGATACGCGACCCTCCCGGGAATACTGGTCGAGGCATCGTCGGTCGTCGCGCGTGGACTTTGCGCCGCGCCATGCGGTAGCATCCGAGGCTTGGCCAGAGCAAGCAAGCCATGTAATCGATCGTCGGCAGTATTCTGAGATGACAGCGACCAAATCCGAAAAGGTACCGAGGGCGTTGCAGGCGAAGTTCGGGGAAATCGTGGCGATTACCGATGCGTTCGCCGTCATGCACCTCAACGACGAGTACCGCCAGCTCATTCGCTACGCGGTGGCGGCGTTGTGCCGCAAGCGTCCGTCGCCGTTGGAGAAGGGACGGGCGAACACCTGGGCCTGCGGCATCACGCACGCGATTGGTATCGTGAATTTCCTGTTCGACCCGAGCCAAACGCCGCACATGAAGGCCGCCGATCTGTATCGCGCGTTCGGCATCGGCCAGAGTACCGGCCAAGGCAAGTCGAAGCTGGTGCGCGACCTGCTGAAGATGGGTCAGCTCGATCCCGCGTGGACTTTGCCGAGCAGGATCGCCGACAACCCGATAGCGTGGATGGTGATGGTGGACGGCATGGTCGTGGATATCCGGCGGATGCCGCGTGAGCTTCGGGAAGCGGCATTTGCAAAAGGCTTGATTCCGTACGTCCCGGAGGAGGGGCAGGACAGTTGACAGCGGCTCAGTGGAGGGTTGCCGCCGCTCCGCAACACTTCTTGTACTTCTTCCCGCTGCCGCATGGACAGGGATCGTTGCGCCCCACCTTGTCCATTTGCCGTCGGAACGGTTGCGCTGATCCACCGGCTTCAGACCGGCTCTGTCGATAGATCCCGAGCACCGATTCCGGGATGGCGTCGGTCAGCTCCTCCACCTTGTCGGGATGGTCGAGCAGCGCGTGAAACTCCGAGTCGTCGTCCCCGAGGTCGGCCAACGCCGCGACAGGCAGGAGCAGCGCATCGATCGCATCCAGTTGGGGCTCCCAAGCCTCGTACTTCGAGCGTAACCCTTCCATGAAGCCCCAGCACCAGCCTTGGGCGATGAAGACGGTTTCGCCACTGGCTAGGGTCGTCTCCAACATCAACGGCCCCAACTCCTCGCCTCTCTGAAGCACGCCGGCGATATCGTTGTGCATACGCATGATCAGCGCCGTGATGTCGCGGGCCTGCTCGGTGGACGCGAATTGCTGCCCTCCATCCGTGCGCCAGACGCCCGGCAGCCACTCGCTTGGCATCACCGGAACCGGGCAGCAGACGATCGCCGTTAGAAACCCGTGCAGCTCGTCGATCGACAGCACCTCATCGGAGGTACTGTCCGACATCAGGAACGCATCGAGGGTATCGATCTCCGCGTCCGAAAGCGGTTGGTCCAGGATGCTCATAGGGCGTTGATGGTGTTTTGGCAAATGCGGAGAAAATCCGGCGATGACTGGGTTCACGGACGGACGACCATAGATGATAAAATCCGTCATTGCGAGCGGAAATGGTATCCGATCCTCCAAGAATGTTCGTGATCAGCCGGGAAGCCCCACCGAAATGTGGGAACCGGAGCACTGTTCCACAGGTCCCGGCCTTGGTAGACGCCGCCGTCGGTTCGCAGCGCTGTGGAGCCACGCTTGCCCACCGGCCCGTAACAGAAGCTGCACAAGACGCCAGCACCCGCCTTCCCGCTGCCGTCAGACCTCGTGTTGTCGCTCAGTTTATCTCACCGGATTTTCTCGAAATAGACCGCGCCGACTTTGCCGGATTCGTCCACCGCTGTTGTAGGTGCCTGCGGGCCAGGCCTTCCTGGGCCGTATCGGCCTTTGCTAACGGCAGCAATCGGCCAGGAGCTGCCGTTCGCTGCCGAAGATCCGAACGTCAGCTATGTTCGGTTAGCGGACCTTCGGGGTT
>JASJHC010000336.1:0-3739 GCA_033791245.1 Acidimicrobiia bacterium
CCTGCGTCGAGCCTGATTGGTCCATCGCATGGGACGAGGTCGCACAGGTCGCCAGCGCCATTGGCGTCCCCAGCTTTGAGACTGCACCACCGCCACACTTCGGCGCCGTGGTGGGCTCACCGGCATTGCTGTGGTACTCCGGGCAATCACAGATTCCGCCGATCACAGCAATCGTCACCGACCCCACCGGGGTCGTCTACGGAGTCGAAGGCCGAGGCTGGATCGAACAGATCACCTGGAACATGGGCGACGGTTCCTCGGTCAGCTCGAGCCACCGAAGTTCCTTCGACGCCGCGGTTGGTTATGGCAACCTCGACAATCCCGAGGCGCAGTACACCTACGAGACCACCTCAGATTCGCAGGGCTACCCCATCGATCCGGATCGCTGCGGTCTGGCGTTCACGCCGGTGTCTGTAACCCTGACCTGGACCGGGGAATACCGCCAAGTGGTCGGCATTCTCAACACCACCTGGACGCCGGTGCCCGCCAATCTCGACATCACCGACACCTTCGAAATCCCGGTGCGTGAGATCCGTTCCTGGCTCACCTACGAGGACTACGACCGGTCCGATGACGACTGCACCTGGTCTACCGGCGGCTAGCAGCCAGCGCTACCGCATCTTCAATAGCGATCGAACGACCCTTCTCGGTCGCCTCTTCATACGCAGCCTTGGTGAGATCGTCAGACGACGCCAGTAGCGCCCGGTCGAATCGATGCCCCGGAGGGCCTAACCAACTCCGGCGCCGACAAGGACCGGTTGCTCACCCGTTGACTCATGGGTGACAATCGGTTCCGGGTCCGGCGTCTTGAGCTTGGGGCGGCGGCGCCGCAGCAGGATTATCGACATACCTGTGGCCACGATTGCGGCGCCTACCGCAACACTGGCAAGGATATGTCCGTTTGATTTGAGCAAAACAGCACCACCTGCCGCGATAGGAGACCGACCGCCCGCCGGATCAACCGCCCACCCACCGATCCGAATGATGATCGCAAACGTGAATGCCGACACACCGACGCGGATCGCAAGTGCGCGCAGCTGCCGCTCTCGGTCATCACTCAACACGAGCGCCCCGGTTCCAAACAGCAGCATTCCTCCCAGCCCCACCACGACCACCTTGGTCAGCATCCCCTTCACCTCGTGAGCTGTACCGCCTACTGAAACCTCGTCGTCGGCGGACAACACAATGCCCGGTATGTTTTGCGCGGCAGCCCGGATGGCGCTGGCATCGGACACGATGCCACGCTCCTCGAGCGCCCCCGCCACGATCGGTGCCAGCAAGTCGACCGCCGCCGAAAGGTCCACCTGGGTCACAGTCCCCGGCGGGGCCAGCGCTGCGGTTACCGCCTGGTCAACGATGTCGTCGGTGGCGGATTGCATCTGGGGACTGTCATCGACCGTATCAACCACCGCCGCCACATCGTCCGAACTCAACTGTGCCGCGGCCGCCACTGCATCAGCCAACCAGTCAGTCACGCGATCGTTGACGATCTCGCTCTCCAGCACTGCTCTGGTGCTCGCCTCCAGCGTCACCTGGTCACCGACGACCGAGCGGCCCCACAGACCGATGAGAACCATCGACGTGAAGATGCCAAACAGCCACAACGCAGCAGAGAGCCCGAACATCTTCGAACGAACAGCAGCCTTGTCACGGATTGGAGGAGAGATCATGCGGTCGGAATCTCGAGAGGGAGGTAGGTACGTCGCCCATGGCGAACCTCTGAAGATTACTACTCGTGCGCTATACCGAATTCACTCTCTGGGCACCTTTTTTGGACGCATTCTGGACGCAGATGTATCACGACCCGCTGGCCCGCCTCTTATATCCATCTACCTGAGGAGGGGACATGGCAGAGAGAGTTACTCGGCCGGGACGTACGGTTACTGCACCAAGCTTGCGGATGGAATCGCTGGAAAGTGACATCGACAAGTCAATAACCAAGGTGATGAAGTCACGGTTGGGGCTGAGGTCCAACCAGAAGCTTCCGCCCGACGTGCAGGCAACCATCAAGAATGCGGCGGCATCAGCCAGCCAGGCATCCATCGAGAACGCCATCGTTCGTGAGGCGTCTGAGATCGCCACCGGCACCGCCCGCGGTTCGGTACTCGACCGTTTCGATCTCAAAGTCGACGTGGCCCGGGCCGGACTCGACCACATCGCAGGATCCAACGACGTCAAGAAGATCCTGGCCCGGCGTGCCGAAATGCTCGCCACCAAAAAGGACACCTTGGAGAAGGCCGGATTCAGCACCGAAGAAGCCATGCAGATCGTTCTCGCCGACATTGCCGCACGCGGCTAGCCGGGAGACATCATGGGCCTTCTAGGAGACATAGTTGACGCCGCCGGTGATGTGGCCGACGCAGTCGGTGACGTAATAGAGGACGTCATCGATGAAGCCGGCGAGATCATCGACGATGTCGTCGATGCGGTTGGCGATATCGCCGAAGACATTGTCGATGCGGTCGGTGAGGTCGTCGATGTCGTCATCGACACCGTGGAAGACGTTGTTGATGCGGTCGCTGACTTTGCAGAAGATGCCGTCGACGCTCTTGGCGAACTCGCAGAAGACGCCGTAGATGCAGTCGGTGACGTCTTCGAAGCGTTTGGCGAACTCGCTGAGGAAGCCTGGGACGGCGCTACCGACCTGGTGGACGCCGCCGTCAACGCTATCGCCGACGCTGCCGAGGATGCATGGGAAGCCATCTCCACGGCAGCCGAGGATGCATGGGAAGCTCTAGAGGAAGGTGCCGAAGCCGCTTGGGATTGGCTCGAAGAGACTGCGGAAGCTGCGTGGGAAGACCTCACCGCAGCCGCCGAATGGGCGTGGGAAGCTGCGTCCGATGTAGTCGAGTGGGCACAGGAGAAGGCCGCGGCTGCCTACGAGTGGGCGATCGAAGTCATCGACCGCACCCTCGACTGGCTGGGCGACCTTGGGATGGACCTGCTCGAGGCAATCGCCATGTTGGGTGGCTGCCTTGGTGGCCTGCTTATCCACAGCCTGGCCGAAGCGGACAACATCTTGTTCAACCTGGGCAAGCCGTTCCAGGCGCTGCCCGTCGCTTTCCAAGCAGAGATCCAGCCGATCTTCCCGAACGTCGACCTCACCAAGGTCGGGTTCATGGAGGATGCAGCCCTGTCGGGCAACCACGTCCGCAATGACACGGCGGCCATGACCTTCATGGGGCCGGAGTTTGCCGGCTACTCGCTGAGCTACGACATCTACATGAGGGACACCTTTGATGAGACCATCGACTCCGACAAGGAACTGATGGTGCACGAGGTCACCCATGTGGACCAGTACCGGCGGTTTGTGACTGAAGACGCCTTTGCCTGCGCCTACGGGGCCGGGTACGTCGCCTCCGGCTTTGACTACGCCACCAACCCGCTGGAAGCAGAGGCGTTTGGCGTAGAGGCGGCGTATGCGGCGCTGCCGTAACTGGCTACCCGTCCCTCGCACGGGCTTTGCTCGTCCGAGGGAGGGGTAGCCTGGTGGAATGAACGTTGAAATCAAACCCGCCGTCATTGAGAAGGAAAAACTCCGCATCGATGATGGCTCGGGCGATCATGATCGTTTCTCGCACTACGTGCGCAAGGCCGACATCGTCCGCAGCAACGTCGAGGGAGTACCCGTTGTCGCCCTGTGCGGCAAGAAGTGGATCCCAAATCGTGACCCGGACCGGTATCCGGTTTGCCCCACCTGCAAAGAGATGAAGGCCCGGCTGTCCGGCAACTAATCGGC
>JASJHC010000337.1:0-2594 GCA_033791245.1 Acidimicrobiia bacterium
CTCCTCCATCGGCGAAAGAACCGCTCTGGGACTCTGGGTCGGCTACACACCTTAAACGCGCACACTGAAAGGCAGCCGCCTCTGATCCCGGAAGGGTGAGAAGCGGCTGCCTTTCTCGTTTTACTCTTTGAGGGCGCCGGACATCATGCCGGTGAGGAAGTAGCGGCCGAGGAAGATGTAGATCAGCAAGGTCGGGACCGCGGCGATGAACGACGCCGCCATCTGCACGTTCCAGGCAATGATTTGGCTCCCCGCCAGATTGTTCAGGGCCACCGTCACTGGCCAGTGCTCCGTGTCCGTTAGTACGACGGCGAACAGGAAGTCATTCCACGCCGACGTGAACTGCCAGATGTAAACGACCACAAAGCTGGGGACGGCGAGGGGGAGCATGATGCGGGTGTACGTAGACCAGATCCCGGCCCCGTCGATCTTGGCCGCCTCCAGCAGGGTCTCAGGGAGGGTGGCGTAGTAGTTACGGAAGATGAGGGTGGTGATGGGGATGCCGTAGACGACGTGTACGAGCACGAGACCCCATGTCCCACCGGCGAGACCGATTTTGGACATGAAACTCACCAGTGGGATCAGGATCGCCTGGTAGGGGATGAACATTCCGAAGAGCAGCACCGGGAACACGATGTTGGCGCCCTTGAACTTCCACTTGGCCAGCACAAATCCGTTGATCGAGCCGAGAACCGACGAGATGGTGGCGGCCGGGATCACGATCTTCAGCGAATTCCAGAAGTTGGGTCGTAACTGCTCCCAGGCCGCCGAGAAGTTCTCGAATGAGAGTGACGAGGGGAGGTTCCACATGGTGCGTAGGCTGACCTCGTCGAAGCTCTTAAACCCGGTGTTGAGCATGATGAACATGGGCACCAGATAGAACAGCGCCATCATGATTAGAGGTATGTGTACCCAGTTGCGACGCTGGCCGGGACCGGCGGTGGTCATAAGTCCCGCTCCTGGCGCAACGTGAACCAGAGATACGGAATCACGAGGATGGCAACGGAGAACAGCAGCATCATCCCGATGGCGGCACCGCGTCCGAAGAAGAACCCGTCAAAGGTTGTTGTCCACATGTAGGTGGCCGGTACATCGAGCGCTACTTGTTTGCCGGCGAGGGCAATGATGAGGTCGAACACCTTAAGCGAGATGTGGCCGAGGATGATGAGAGCACTCAGGGTCACAGGCCGGATCAGCGGCATGATCACCTTGCGATACACCTGCAACTCGGAGGCGCCGTCCACCCTGGCTGCCTCCCGTAGCGAGTCGGGGACGGCCCGCAGACCCGCCAGATACAGAGCCATTGTGTAGCCCGACATCTGCCACACCGCCGGCAAGGCGACGGCGGCTATCCCCCACGTCGGGGTGGCGTGCCAGGTGTTGATCAAGAAGTCGAGACCGACCTTGTCGAAGAGCAGGTTCAATCCGCTGAGCCGGTCTTCTCCCTGAGCCGGGTTCATCAGCCAGCGCCACACGACCCCGGTAACGATGAAGGAGATCGCCATGGGGAAGAGGAACAGGCTGCGATAGAAGCCTTCGCCGCGAATGCCCTTGTCAAGGAGAATGGCTAATCCCAGACCGATGAAGAGACATCCGAGCACGAACACGACGGTGAAGATGGCTGTGTTCTGAAGGTCGATTTCAAACCGGGGATCGGAGGCCAGCGCCGTGAAGTTGTCGCCGCCGACAAACGTGTAGTCGGCCAGCAGACCCTTCCAGGCGCTCACCGATACCCGGGCGGTCCAGCCGATGAACCCGTAGACGAAGATCATCACGGCCAGCAACGACGGAAGGACCCAAAGCATGCCCCACCAGCTCTCCATCTTTAAGAGCTTGTGCCGTGGCTTCGGTGTCTTGATTTTTACGGTCGCCACCGCCATCTATGTCTCCTGAATATGCGACGGTCCGCTCCCTACTCAGAGGGAGCGGACCGTCAGTCAAGCATCTAGTGCTACTAGCCGCTCGCTGCCTGCGCTGCCACCAGCGCTGTCTGGAGCGTGGCCACCTCGCCGTTCACAAGGAACAGGCCGACGGCCGTATCAATCTCGGACTTCCAGGAGTCGTTTGCCACGACGCCGTGGGTCAAGCTTCCGACCACAGTGTCGGAGGCCCAATCGTCCATCGCCGAAAGCAGATACTCGCCGTAAAGCGACCGATCGGCATCGTTGCGAGCCGGGATCGAACCCTTGACCGGGTTGAAGGCGTCCTGTCCCTGATTCGAGCCGGCCACCGTCAGCCAAGCAATGGCAGCATCGCGATGCGGCGCATTCTTGGCGAGGACGAAGCTGTCCGAGAGGAACTGGAAGTTGCCGTCGGTCCCGGGGACCGCCGCCCAGACGTAATCGGTCTGGGGCGCCATGCCGAGCTCACGGAAGAAGCCTTCCTGCCAGTCACCCATGACGTTGAACGCCGAGGTGCCTTCGAGCACGAGCTGCCCGGCATCCTGCCAGGAGAGCGCCGAGGAGTCGGAGTTCGTGTAGCTGAGCGCGGTGGCGAAGTCCTCGAGGCCCTGCGTCACTGCCGCGGAATCCCAACCGACCGATCCGTCCCACACGCCGTTCCAGTCAGACGGGCCCATCGAGGCCAGCATGATG
>JASJHC010000338.1:0-9980 GCA_033791245.1 Acidimicrobiia bacterium
CCCTCTGTCATGCCAAGTGCGGTCATCGCATCAGGGATGCTTGTCCTCTCGACGTTGATCGCCTTGTCCGCACCCATGGAGGCGGCAATCTCGAGTCGGTAATCGTTCACATCGGTGATCACCACGAAGCGGGCTCCGGCGTGCCGGGCGATGGCCACGGCCATCATGCCTATTGGTCCGGCACCGGTGATGAGCACGTCCTCTCCAACCAGGTTGAACGAGAGGGCCGTGTGCGTGGCGTTGCCGAGCGGATCGAGGATGGTTGCGATCCGGTCGGGGATCTCATCGGGGATTGGGAATGCGTTGACCGCGGGAATCGCCAGGTATTCGGCGAACGCTCCGGGGCGATTGACCCCGACCCCCACCGTATTACGGCAGAAACGCCTGCGTCCTGCCCGGCAGTTACGACAGTGGCCACAGGTCACATGCCCTTCACCGGACACTCTCTGTCCTACCTCGAGACCGCGCACCTCCGAGCCCATGGCCTCGACCACGCCGACAAATTCATGACCGACCTGCATACCGATCGGGATCGTCTTTTGCGCCCAGGCGTCCCAATTGACGATATGGAGATCGGTGCCACAGACAGCGGTCTTAAAGACCTTGATCCGCACGTCGTTGTGTCCGATCTCGGGGACCGCGATGTCCTCCATCCAGAGACCCGGTTCCGCCTTGCTCTTCACTAAAGCTTTCATTGTTAGATGACTCCCAACTCACGGCCGACACGGGTAAACGCAGCGATAGCCTGGTCAATGTGTTCTTCGGTGTGGGCGGCAGACATCTGGGTACGAATTCGGGCCTGATCTCGTGGAACGACGGGGAATGAGAATCCGATTACGTAGATTCCTTCGTCGAGAAGCCGGTCGGCCATTGTCGAGGCGACCTTGGCATCGCCAAGCATTACCGGGATGATGGGGTGGTCGGCTCCGGCGAGCGTGAATCCCGCCGCCTCCATGCCGCTGCGGAACCGCTCCGAGTTCGAGCGGACCTTGGCCCGCAATTCGTTCGAGCTGCGCAACAGATCCAACGCAGTGAGCGATGTCGCCGCGATCATCGGTGCCAGAGAGTTGGAGAACAGGTAGGGGCGGGACCGTTGCCGCAGCCACGCCACAATCTCTTTGCGAGCAGCCGTGTAGCCACCGGACGCCCCGCCCATCGCCTTACCAAGGGTTCCCGTGATGATGTCGACTCGGCCGACCACGCCGCAGTATTCAGGCGTTCCACCGCCGGATTCCCCAACAAACCCGACGGCGTGCGAATCGTCAACCATGACGAGCGCACCGTATTCGTCGGCCAGGTCACAGATCGACGCTAGATCGGCGATGATCCCGTCCATTGAAAAGACGCCATCGGTGGCGATCATCGTGTGGCGGGCCGCCGTTGCCTCCTGGAGTTTCGCCTCGAGGTCGGCCATGTCGTTGTTGGCATATCGATATCGTTGTGCCTTGCACAGCCGAACCCCGTCGATGATCGAGGCATGGTTCAACGAGTCCGAGATGATCGCGTCTTCTGGGCCGAGCAACGTCTCGAACAGGCCACCGTTGGCATCGAAGCACGATGAATAGAGGATGGTGTCTTCGGTACCGAGGAATTCGCTCAGTTCGGCTTCGAGCTTCTTGTGGATCGTCTGGGTGCCACAGATGAAGCGAACCGATGACATCCCGTAGCCGTAGGTGGCGACGGCGGCCGCTGCCGCCTTGACCAGGTCGGGATGGTTGGAAAGACCCAGGTAGTTGTTGGCACACATGTTGATGACCTGGGAGCCATCATCAAGCGTGATCACCGCCTGTTGGGGTGATGCGATGGTCCGTTCTTGTTTGAACAGACCCAGCGCGTGGAGCTCCTGGGTTTGGGCCTCGAGTTGTGCGAGAAATTCTGAGTCCATATCGCCTCCGACTCAGATTCTATCGCCCTGCCAGGTGTCTCTCTCTGCGGGCCGCCACGGTCTCAGCCGTATCACGATCGGTCAGGTCGGTGAAGCCGATGATGGGGTTCTGTGGCGTGGCCGGACGGGTCCGCCTGGGGACGGGATCTGGCTGAGCCACCGGCGGATTGCGCTTGCGACCGAGAACATCGATTGGTGTGGTCCGTTGTCTCGCATACTCGGGCGTTTCCGCGGCTACAACGACAACGCTGTACTGATTGCGGCCGAGGGCACGGGTGAACTTGAGATCAGCGCCCACGGTCAGAGCGAGCGAGCTGGTAACCGGCGATACCGCGTCTGTCCCGAGGTGAGAGCTGTCCGATCCATTGTCGGAGACAGTGCAGACGAGGCTGTCGCCATCCCTTGCGACTGAAATATCAATCTCTTCAGCGTCCCGGTCTACTGCGCCGTTGATCAGGCCGCGGACCATAAGGCGGAACATTGCCGGGTCTGTCTCGGCGAAGCGGCGCGGTCCGCTGGTCATGACTTTGATGCCGCCGCGGACGAAGGGGACCACCAAATCTTCGATCTCGTCGCGAGCATCGAAGATCTCGACCTCTACGGCTGAAGCTCCCACCTCGACTCTGACCTCAGTGAGTGTGTCCTCGATCAGGGCGAGAGCCTCTCGGGCATGTGAGTTGATGAGGTTGACGTCGGCGATTGCGAGCTGCGGGTCGAATATGCCTTCGTCCGCCAAGGCTTCGCTGATCTGCGCGATTCGATCCAACACGGCGTGCTGGTCGTTCAGTTTGTCCTGGAACGTGGCGCTGGCATCAAGTCGGGCCCGCCGTGCGGCGGCAACCTCGTTGCGCAGGACCCGTCGCCGCCAATGCTCGTGGGCCAGCGCCAGGCCGCGGTATGTCAAGAGAGCGAGGAGCCACGCAACACCAGCTACAAGTATCAGCGTGGTGCGCAGCGAAGGATTGGCGTTGCGGGCCACCATCGCCAACGCCAAGGGGGTCACGGCGATAGCGCCAGCCATAACGAAGAGCAATATCCCTATGCGTTGCTGCAGAGGTGTCGGGGTGCGTCCGTCTTCCATTGCGTGTTATCGGCATATTCCGCAGAAACCCGCAGAATCATTTCCCGCCGTGCGCGTTGTCTAGTCACCTAGCCACCGATTAGACGATCCGGCGATCCGATGCCCATCTCGCTAGTTCGTGACGGCTCGAGAGCTGTAGCTTCCTGAGCACAGATGAGACATGGGTTTCGACGGTCTTGATCGAGATAGATAGCTTGCGGGCCACCTGTTTGTAGGCAAGGCCACGGGCGATCAGCCTGAGGACTTCCTGCTCCCGTGGCGTCAGCTGATCAAGCTCCGGATCAGCTGCGGGCGAGATTGCTCCACCAAAGGCGTCGAGAACAAACCCGGCAAGCCGAGGGGAGAACACCGCATCGCCGTCGGCGACACGCCGCACCGCATTGGCCAGGTCAGCCGGCGAAATCGACTTCGTGACGTAGCCGCGAGCACCGGCACGGATCATCGCAATGACGTCTTCGGGGGAGTCGGAGACTGAAAGGGCGAGAAAGCGGGTGTCCGGGTGGGTCTGCAGCACATTGGTGATGACGGTCACACCACCGCCGCCCGGCATGTGGACGTCCACCAGCACAACCCCGGGCTGGATGTCGCGGATCTTGCCGATCGCTTCGTCGACGTCAGACGCCGTGCCCACAATGGGGAATTCCTCGCTGAGCTCCGTTTGCACACCGGAGAGAAACAGCTTGTGGTCGTCTACAAGAAACAGGGTCGTGTCAGTCATGGTTACCTCGGGGGAGTGTCAGGCGCACTTCGGTGCCTTCTCCAGGTTCGCTTGAAATATCGGCTTCACCGCCATGGCGTTGCATCCGTCCAATCAATGAGTCAGTGATGCCATGGCGGCCCTCCGGGATCGACTCGGTATCAAAGCCGAGCCCTTGATCCGTTACAAAGACCTCGGCAGCATCATCGCGGACTTCGGCAAACACCGAAACCTTGGGGGCACCGGAGTGCTTCGCCGCGTTGGTGATTGCTTCGCCTGCCGCGGCCACAAGAGCAGCGGTTCTGTCATCGAGGGCAGTATCGCCGACCACGACAACCTCGACCGGAACGTCGTGGCTCTCTTCGACGTTGCTTGCTGCATCCTCGATCGCTTGGCGGATTCCAACCGTCGCACTGTTGCCGCGAGGTCCGTACAACCAATTGCGCAGGTCACGTTCCTGGGCGCGGGCAAGAGTGACCATTCGTTTCGGGTCATCGGCGCGTTGGATAAGAGCCAAGGTCTGCAGCACGGAGTCGTGAAGATGAGCAGCCACATCGGTGCGTTCGTCCGCCCGGATACGGTTGCGGCGTTCATCGGCGAGATCGTGGCCCAGCGAGGTGACCCAAGGTCCAAAAATGATCATGAAACCAGCGGCGGTGAGCGCGGCGGCAGCAACAGCTGGGCCCAAGGAGTCGATGGCTTTGATACTGCTGGACAGACTGGCCAAACCAGCGAGCAGGAGCAGGGCGCCGGCGACGATCCGGGTCCGGCTCGGGGCGAGGCTGCCGTCGTCTGCTCCTTCGAACAGATTGGTGCGATCCCACATGGCGGCTCCGCCAAAGGTGAGCAGGGTTCCAGACCAGACGATGCTGTCACCAAACCACAGGTTCAATCCTCGCAGGAAAGCCATGGCCCCAAAGAACATCACGATCAGAGCGACTATCTGGCGGCCGTGCGGTGGGTGGCTGGGGGGCTCATCGGCCTCGACGGCAATGGCCGTTCCTACGAGATACAGAACGATGCCGGATCCGCCCGCCAATGCCAGGGCGATAAAGGCCGCTCGCACGTATGCGTCAGGAATACCAAGCCGGTCGGCGATACCACCGCCGAGACCCATGATGACTCGGTCATCGGGGCGACGCACCACAAAGTGGCGGATCCGATCGATTGGCCGCAGCTGCGTTGGTTCGGTTGTTGTCTCGGTATCCATCTGGCCTAGATGTTGTCACAGCCGGTAGCCGCCGACAACTAGGAGTATCCCCGACCCCGCACGGTGTGGGTCAGGGTGTTCTCAGGGTATTACCCGATAGGCTGGCGAGACCCTCCATGGGATGCTGCCTATATGGAATCGACACAACTACCACCGCAGCAGACACCGCAACGCCCCCGACTGGAACGGCTCCGCAGCGATCGTGCCGTTGCCGGTGTGGCCTCGGGTCTCGCCAGATACCTTGGCGTTGACGTTGCCTGGGTCCGGATCGGGTTCGTTATCGCCGCGATATTTGGCGGTACCGGCCTGCTCATGTATCTCATCGGGTGGGTGGCGATGCCCGAGGAAGGCACCAGCGAGTCCATTGCTGTCGACAAGGCAAGGGATCTAGAGGGTGCCGGAAGCTGGGTAGGTCTGGGACTTATCGCTCTTGCCGCCATGATCATCGTCGGCAACACCGGGCTTGTTGATGGAGAGCTTGTGTTTGCCGCAGCGCTTGTTGCCTTTGGTGTGCTTTTGTACCGAGGCGATCTCGGCAAGAGCGACAAGAAAGACGATGCCCCTGGCAGTCAAGAGACCCTGCAGCCGTACGTGCCGGAGGCCTATGGAGCCGCCGCACCGGTCGCAGCACCAGACGAAGCCGATGCGTTGGTCTACGGGCGTGCTCCGTTTGCGCCAGTCGAGCCTCCGTTGGATCCTGATCCCGCTTTTCAGACCCGGCCCTACGAGCCGCGGCCTTCGTCGCCTCTGGGCCGCTTTGTAATGGCGGTCCTACTCATCGTTGTCGGCGTGATGGGTGTCGGGCATACCTCTGGATGGTTGGAACCGTCTCCCCGCCACTACGCAGCCGCGGTGTTCATCGTCCTAGGTGGTGGGCTTCTCGTCTCCACCCTGTTCGGCAGGGCACGCTGGCTGATCGTCGTTGGCCTCGTCCTGTCACCGCTCTTGTTGGGTGCATCGCTGATTGATGTCCCACTGCAGGGTGGTTTTGGAGATCCCCGCTACACCCCGCAGAGTGCAATCGAGCTCGACGACGAGTATCGCCTGATCGCCGGCGAGCTGGTCCTTGATCTGACGTCGATTGAACTGGCTGACGGTGAATCCTATGAGATCGATGCCAGCGTGGTATTCGGCAGGCTCGAAGTGATCCTTCCCCCTGACCTAGGCGTAGAAGTGACCGCTCGGTTGGATGCAGGGGAAATGGCACTCGATGACGTGATAAGAACCGAGAACATCAATGTAGAGCGGGTGACCACATTCGAGGGGTCGGGCCAGGTAGTCCTGGATGTTCATGTTGGGTTTGGCGAACTGGTCGTTCGTGAAGCTGAGGAGGTATCACAATGAAGCGGCACCTATTTGATCCCATCTCTTTCGTGTTCGGCCTGCTCTTCCTTGGTTTCGGGATACCGTTGGCGGTGTCCGGCGGCGATCTTTCCTTCTTCGATGGAACATGGATCTTCCCGGCATTCCTAGTCTTCACCGGCGTCGTGGTGCTGGTATCGGCACGAGGTTCGGCGAAGCCGGAAGAAGAATCCGACCCGCTCAGCTAGACCTTGTGGATCGCCACGCCATCCGCGGTGACCGTTGCCATCATGGCAAAGTCGAACCGATCAACCGCACTGCACAGCCGCACATCGCTGGGATGGGCAAACGATGCGGTCTTGAGCAGCTTGGCTCTATCGGTAGCTGCCACTGCCTCAGCCCCTGCGGCGAGGTCGGCGTCACCTCCGAGCAATAGATCAGTGAGTACGCCGGCACAGATGTCGTCTTCGAGCGCCGGTCCTACGCCAGATAGCCCCGAAGCGACGAGCGTCACCTCAGGGAAGTCGGCGATTGCGGCCGCAGTTGCCGAGGCAACTACGAGGCTGGCTACGTATAGGGGGGAAGCCCCATTGTCGAGCGCAGCTCGAGCGCAGCGGGTGCCGGCCGAACTGCGGTGAATGATCGTCCTGCCGTGAACTAGATGCGGGCTTGCTTCGAGTTCTCCTGGCGAGTTGCCAAGCGCAAAACCCTCTGGGCGAACGCCGTCCACCTCACCCATAAGCACCGAGCCGTCGATGCCTGTGGCGAGCTGGCGGGCCTCGTCTACATCAGCGGCGAGCACTATCTGTGTCGCTCCCGCGGCGAAAGCGTATGCCGCTGCGGAATACGCTCGGAACACATCGATGACGACAGTGGGGCCTGATGCCGAGGAGGCACCAGAGATCCCCGAGGCATGCTTGATGATCATGGTTTGAGTATCTCACCTGACATAAAGAAGCGGGGCCACCGTAAGGCAGCCCCACTTCGGATTGACGTGGTAGTTCTATGCGTGCGCTTCCCCAGTCAGCTGGCGAATCCGGCCCGACTGGAATTGCAGCACCGTGATGATCGTGCCGAGACCGAATGCGATCCCGAACAGGTACATAGCGACACCGAGCCGGCGGAAGCCTTCGAGAACCTCGGACCAGCGGGTCAGCGATTCGGCGGACCAGGTGCCGACGTTGGCTGCTGCCACAAAGTGCAGGACGACCATGACCATGATGATCATCATTCCCATGGCCATGAATGCTATGAAAATCCGAGCCGTCTTCGGCATCTTGAGCGTATGTACGGCGGTTCCGGCTGTCTCTTGTACCTCGCCACCTCCGTTACGAAACACGCCGAGAATGCGTGCGATCGCAAATGAGACTGCGCTGAAGACTCCGACGAACCCAATGAACTGGAATGCAGGGATCAACTGTCCGAGACGCTGGGCACCAGCATCGGCGACACCGAAGTCGGACACGATCGATGCCCTGGCCAGGGCGAGCCCGAAGCCGACGATCCAGGCCATGAGGGACATGGCGAACATCGGGGCCCAAAGCTTGCGACCCATCTGTTGTGGTTTGTTGTATCCGAGGCTCTTGTTGGAGACCTCGTAGTCGAGTGTGTTTGTCATGTTGGTGACCTTCCTAGGTGACTGGCGATTCACGCCGTCCACCTAATTCCCTGTCTTAACGATTTCTTTGATGCGGTCGAACTGGAAGCCGAGCACATTGCCAATGGTGACGAGCGCCATGACGATGCCGGCAAGCAGCAAGCCGAGGGATACTTCGCGCAGTGGGCCGAGCCAGGCAAGCCATGCCTGGAAGCTCTGCAGGCTCCGTGCTCCGCCCTCGCCGTACGCCACCACCAGGTAGAGAACGAACTGGGCGACTGCCAGCATTACGCCGGCCATCATCAGGGCAACGAACACCTTGGCAGTGGTCGGCATCTTGAGCGTCTTCACTGTGATTCCGAGGGCTTCTTGAACCTGACCGCCGCCTTCACGAAGAGAGGCCAGAATCGATCCGAGTAGGAAAGAGATGCCGGCCAGTAGAAAGCCCTCTCCGAGGAATTGCAGACCAGCGGTCCACGCTTGGGCGTCGAAACCAGTCGACGTGCCAACGTTGGCTGACCAAACGAACGAGGCGACCAGTCCGGCGATAAGGGCCATGTAGCCCATTGCCAGCATCGGTGCCCACATCGTCCTGGCCATCTTGTGGATGGGAAGTGGCTTTGGCACTGAGGACGACGCGGTAGCTCGCCCAAATGCAGTTTTGATCTCGCCTCGCTGGATTTGTCCGCTACCCGCCGGCTTTAGCGAGGTCAGGCCAACCTTGACGCTTTCGACGCGCACCCACAGGCGGACGAGGATTCCGACAAGAACGATGCCGATACCCAGCTTGATTGTTCCGAAGGCGGTTGTGGTCACGCCAAAGGACCATGCCAGGGTCTCGGCCGCGGTGGCGCCGTCTGCGCTGTTGGCTGCCGATATGTTCGCTATTAGTGCGACAATCGCCAGAACCAGGCCGAGCGCAGCTAGTCCGTATCCGATCTCGCGGTGTCGTGTGGTGGCTTTGTAATCAGCGGCCGACTTGGGTCGGGTGAGTGTTGCGACTCTTGCAGTCATTGTGTACTCCTTCTTTGAGTCTCTCTGGGAGAAACGTGAAGAAGGCTGGCGATCCCCGCTGAATGTCCCGCGCCCGACACTTGGGATTGTCGCCCGCGGGACGTTTTAGGCGTCCTTGGATCGAGGACCGATGGCTCGTACCCTATGCCCGGTCCCCGGTGGAATCGGGATGAATCCGCACTACGGAAGTGTTGACAGCGCCATGAATGACATTGCAACTTTGCTACATCGGGATGACACCTCGGTCGCGGTGGTCGGCGCCACAGACGATCCGACCAAGTACGGATCAGTGATCTATCGAGATCTGAAGCGCAAGGGCTACGACGTATATCCTGTCAACCCAAACCGTGAGACCGTAGACGGGGACCCAGCTTTCAAGAGCCTTGATGCCCTCCCGGTTGTACCAACCATCGTGAACATCGTGGTTCCGCCGGAGGCAACACTTCAAGTCCTCGAGAAGGTGGCCGAGATGGGTTTGAACAACGTATGGATCCAGCCAGGGGCGGAGAGCCCCGAGGTGATGGGTTTCCTCACCGAGCATGACTTCAACTACCTCGCCAATGCCTGCATCATGGTTCGCAGCCGGGTGCGATCAGGGGCATGACCAAACCCGTAGCGCTGGCGACGACAACGTGGGGAACTGGGCCACGACGCGCCCTGCTTCTTCATGGGCTCACCTCGGCTGGGGCCATCTGGTGGCGGGTTGCCGACGAATTGGTTGCCATGGGCTTCACAGTTGTGGCACCGGACTTGAGGGCCCATGGGAACAGCCCCGCAGGTGACGACCTAACGATCGGCTCTTACCGCGACGATGTGCTGTTGCTGGGAGGCGGGTGGGATCTGCTGATCGGCCATTCGCTTGGTGGTGCCATCGCAGCCGTGGTATCGGCTGTGCATCCTTTGTTTGCGAGTCGGCTGAACCTCGAGGATCCAGCGCTGGACTCGGTGGAGACAGCCCGCTTGCTTGCCGAATCGCCGGAACCAACAGCAAATCCAACCATCGCAGGCATTGCCGCCGAGCACCCGGATTGGCACCCTCGTGATGTAGAGATCAAGGTTGAAGCTCTTCTCCAATGTGGCGTGGAGGCACCGCAGCGGACGATGGAAGATGCCTCACCGTGGGATGTGTGGAATGAGGCGGGTTCGGTGCAGGTGCCGACGTTGCTCTTGGCCGCCGACCCGACGCAAGGGTCG
>JASJHC010000339.1:0-2910 GCA_033791245.1 Acidimicrobiia bacterium
CCAGTTGGGCTTTTTCGTACAAGTCGGGTGTGTTCGTCATGATCCCAGGAGGGCATCGACAAAGGCCTCCGGTTCAAACGGTATCAGGTCTTCGACACCTTCCCCGACTCCTATGTACTTGACCGGTATCCCAAGATCTCGCTCCACGGCTATCGCCACCCCACCGCGGGCCGTGCCATCGAGTTTTGTCAGCACGATGCCGGTGACGCCGACGACGTCGGTGAACGCCTTTGCCTGGCCGATCGCGTTCTGGCCTGTTGTGCCATCGAGTACCAGCAGGACCTCGTCGATATCTCCTGCCTCCCGTCGCAACACCCGGGCTACCTTGCCAAGCTCGTCCATCAGGTTCGACTTCGAATGAAGCCTCCCCGCGGTGTCGACCATCACAATGGCAGCACCCCTAGCTTTGGCTGCGTGGTAGGAGTCGTAGGCAACCGAGGCAGGATCAGCTCCGCTCTGGCCGGTGACGATGTCGACACCAATCCGATTTGCCCAAGTCTTGAGTTGGTCGGCGGCGGCGGCGCGGAAAGTATCGGCGGCGCCAAGGAGCACGGGTGTCTCCCGGGTGTTGAGCTGATCAGCCAGCTTGGCAATCGTGGTGGTCTTGCCACTCCCGTTTACGCCAACCACAAGAACCACCGACGGTGTGGTGGTGTTCGCTAGGCCCCGCTCCTGGATGTCCAGCAGCGAAACAAGTTCGGTTGCCAGGAGCGCCCTGACCTCAGACGGTTCGTCGATACTTCTCTTGCGAACCGCAGCAACGGCCGCACTTGCCGACGCCACGCCAACGTCGGCGGCCACCAGAGAGTCCTCCACATCCGCCCAGAACTCGTCATCGAGCTTGCCGCCGGACAGCACGTCCCCGAGACGGTCGGACAGCGCACCCCTGGTCTTAGCAAGACGATCCCGCAGACTGCGGGCACGCGGCGGTGCCGCGCTCGGTGCGGACGGGGTTGCGCTTGGCGCCGGCCCTGTGGCGTCCCTTTTGCGTAGGAACCAGAACGCAACCAGCCCCAACAGGACGAGCGCGATGACAATGTACAACCATTCCATTGAAGGGCCTCCGAAGCGAAGAGATCGACCGCAGGTTAGTGCAACCGGTCATCGGCGTCGTTCAGGGAGAGCAGCTGACTGCGACGTTGAGCGCATTGCACACTTCCCGCATTCGCTGGTCGCCAAGGCGCCCCAGTCGCTGCGTGAGCGTCGCAACCGAGACGCTCTCCATCGAGTCCAGGTTCACTGCCGATCTTTGCGGAACCGGATCGTCAATTGGTTCGAGGACAACCTCACTGGGGAGACCGCGAATGTTGGTTGTACACGGGGCGATGATTACTCGGCGGAGTCTCGGGATTGCGACGTCGCGCGAGAGGACCACCACGGGTCTCCGAGATACCTCTGGTAATTCGCACCACCAGACTTCCCCGCGTGATGGCAGACCGTTCACGACGACCCGGCGGCCCTGCGAAACGACGCCAAGTCACCCCATTCGTCGGGTTGGTCGAGGGGGCGGTCGTCATAGGCCTGGTAGGCCGCATCAATCTCGGCGACCTTGTGTTGCGCAAGCAGCGCCGCCAGCGCTTGGTCGAGCAAGGTTGCGTCATTGACATCGGATCGCAGGCCTCTCGCCTCTTCGAGGAGCCCTTCGTCCACCGTTGTACTTACTCTGATTCTCGGCATGCCACGATCATGCCATAGCAATGCGACGTTTGCAATGGGCGTCCGATATCCACCGCACCTCGATGTGCCTGATTGAGACTGTGGGCATGTTGCGGGGGTTTCCCGTAGCGTTGAGGTTGCCGGCCGGTTGGCTCTATGCAGTGCCTGCCACCCGTTTGGGTTGGCTTTCGAACGAGGTGTCTGCCGGTTGGTTTCCTCGGCCGTGGCGTGGCTCGAAAGAGGCGAGAGCACATCGACCCCGAATCAGGTTTGTCCGCTGCGGTCTCCGTCACCGACAGGAAGGACATTGCTATGAGTGTGATGATCGGGATTGATCCTCACAAGGGATCCCACACAGCGGTTGTGGTCGATACTGACGAGGTGGTGATCGACCAGATCCGGGTGAGAACGTCAGCCAGCCAGCTGACCCAGCTGCGGGACTGGGCGTCTGGATATGACGTGCGTTGTTGGGCGATCGAGTCGGCTCGGGGGTTGGGTTATCTGTTGGCTCAGCAACTGGTGGCGGCTGGTGAACAGGTTGTTGATGTGCCACCGATGATGGCGTCACGGGTCCGGGTGTTGGGGTCGGGCAAGTCACAAAAGAACGACCCCAATGATGCCCGGTCAGTTGCGATAACTGCGCTGCGGCATCCGAACTTGGCAGTTGTCAGTCGAGATGACCATGTCCGGGTGTTGGGGCTGTTGGCGAAACGACACCGCGACATCGCCAGACTCAAGAACAAGGCGGCGTGTCGTCTCCATGCCCTTTTGATGGAACTCGTTCCGGGCGGTATTGGTTCAGAAATGACCGTAAACAAAGCCACTACGCTGCTCAGCGACATCGATGTGACCGATGAGGTGACCCACCAGCGGGTGGTCATCGCCGGCGAATTAGTCGACGATATTGCCCGTTTCGACACTCAGATGTTGGCGTCGAAGAAACGGATCCGAACTGCAGTAGTCGCATCGGGCACCAGCCTGTGTGACATCCGAGGGGTCGGCCCAATCGGGGCAGCCATGATCTTGGGCTCGGTCGGTGACATTGGACGGTTCCCGACCGCGGGACACTTTGCTTCATACAACGCCACCGCCCCCATCGAAGCATCCTCAGGCAACAACAAGCGGCATCGGCTCAACCCACGCGGGAACCGCAAACTCAACCACGTCCTGCACATGGCAGCAGTTACCCAACTCCGTTATCCCAGCGAGGGCCGCACCTACTTCGACAAGAAGATCGCAGAAGGCAAGACCTCC
>JASJHC010000340.1:0-8991 GCA_033791245.1 Acidimicrobiia bacterium
TCGACGGTCGTTTCGTCGCCGGGTGGCGGATCTTCAGCGACGGATTCGAAATCAGTGACACTTCCGGCTGGAGTAGCGCCACGCCCTGAGACCGCGGGGAAACGTAGCCTTGAATTGAGGCCAGGGCGGAGATAGGGCGACTCGTAAGCGTGCAAGGTTTGCACATTTACACATTCAACGGGCAGGTCGATCGAGAATGTACAAATGTGTAAACCTGGCACGCTTCACAAATCAACAATGAGTCAATGCGAAGTGTGGCACCCATGGTTGATTACGTTGCGGACTAGGGTGGCACCCATGTTTCTTCGGCTCGGTGTCAATCTCCGCCAGAGATTTCACGGCCACTGCGCATTACAACCGCAACGAGAACCGCCCACAACGCCGCCGCAGTGGCCATGGACAGCGCAGGCATGACGATTCCGTTGTCGGGCGTCGGCGTGAGCACTCCGATCGCGGTTGCGATCGCCAGCAGGACTCCTGCGATGGTTGCGTCCCGGACCAGGAGAGGGTTGTGTCGTTGGGACTTCCATGCCTGCACCACGAGAGCCGCGATCAACAAACTCGCCAATACACCGAGTGCAAACCGGGCCAGATACATCCACCCGTAGAGATCCTCCGGTTTTCCCTGTCCGACCACCCCGGGCCAGTTCAGACAGCGCATCAGAGCACCGGGTCTCGAGACGAGGACACCGCTGACCAAGGCTGTATAGACAGTCGCTGTCGTCGCCAACGCGAGTCCGGCAAATCCGCTCGTCAATGATGGTCTCAGGTCCTCGGTAGGCGATCGGACCCGTGCCGACATTCCGGATGCGGCCGTTACTATCAGAGCGAGAGCCATCAGAGCGGTGCCAAGATCAACTGCGGCCCAGACGCGTGGCAATCCGGTGAGGATGACCAGGGCTCCAAAGAAGACGACCACCGCCAGACATACGATGGCGCCGATCGTCGGGATGAAGATCCATCGTTCCGAACGATAACGGCGCCAGGCGACAACCGCAGCGGTAATCAAGAACGGCAACGTCAGCGGTGTCAGCATCCTGTGCGAGTACTCAATGATCGAGTCCGCCTGATTGGGTGGAAACCAGCGTTCGTGACAGGTCGGCCAATCAGGACAACCGTGCGACGAGTCCGTGATGCAGACGATGCCGCCCGAAAGCACCAGCACATAGACCATGAACGCAGCCCAGGCAAAGAGTCTACGGTGCCACTTCGGAACCTCGGAGGCAAACGAAACGTTGCTCATGTGGATGCCTGTCCCTTCGAACCCCGGCTTTTCGGGCGAACCATAATAACTCCGGCTGGTCGGAGGTGTGGGAAAGATTCCTGATGGAGTTCCAGATAACTTTTCGTAGCATTGAGGGTGCCGCCCACTTGACACGCGCCTTCTAATGGGTGGCACCCATCACAATGCAACAATGCGGAACGTGGCACCCATGCCCATACGGCACCCATGACAGATCAACAATGAGTCAATGCGACCTGTGGCACCCATGCACGCCCGTGGTAGCATCGGGGCGAACAAGTGAAGTCCGAAAATTGAGATGACCGGGCCGCGATCCGCTCCGTCGGCATCCGGACCTCATCGACGGTGGGAGCGTCGAAGGCTCTGGTCACAGACGTCCTCCGGCGTTTGGAGGTGTGACCATGACGAATCACCGAGGGCTCGCTATTGTGTTTGGGGCTGCGGTATTCATCAGCAGTTCTGTGGTTTTCGCCCAGAACCTGGTCGTCAACGGCGACTTCGATACCGATGTCGGCGGGTGGGCCAGCTACCACTGCCTTCTCGCCTGGAACCCCGCGGACAGCAACCTGTCGGCGACATCGGGTTCGGCCTGGCTCAGCAACGACAACGACGTCGAGCCGACCACGGCGATCTTCGCCTGCGCCGACGGGGTGATCGGAGGCCAGCTCTATGATCTCGGGGGGTGGGTCTGGATTCCTCCGGGACAGCCGAGCAGCGGATCCGCGAAACTCGGGCTCTACTGGTACGACGGCGCCGGGTGCACCGGCAACCCGACGGTCGGCCCCCAGACTCCATATGTGCAGCTACCGGGCGGGTGGGTTCCGCTCGCGCTTTTCGGGCTGGTGGCGCCTCCCGGTACGCAGAGCGCTCAGGTGACCGCCTACAACATCAAGACCACGGCAGGAACCGGTCCGTTCGTGGTCCACCACGACGGCGTCTACCTGGGTGTCTTCGATGGCATCTTCGCCGACGGATTCGAGTCTGGCGGAACCGGCCAATGGTCCTCGACAGGCAACTGACCGGTTGCTATCTCAAAAGGTACCAGGCACCCACTTGTGATGTTGTGACCGAATGAAACCTCGTCCCGGGCGGGGGAGGGCCGGGGCCTGCAAGATCATAAGTGAGTGCCTGGCACCTTTTAATGATCTCCTTTTCTCCGAGATCCTCTTCTGGTCTTTGTGGGAGATTCCGACCTTGTGTTGCCACAAGACGAGAGACAAAATCGCGCCGTCCTCTTTGCGCCATCATGGCGCGTTCTCAGGTTTCAGTTAGAGGCGTATACCTGAGAACAAGATGTTGCGCGCGGGGCGGAGTGTCAAGCTAGGGTGCCACACTTCGCATAGCCTCGTTGTAACGATTGGGCGCCCGTGCGAAAGCAACAATGCGTTAATGCGAAGTGTGGCACCCATCATGTACGGTGCCACGTACCGAATTGTCCGTGGCACCCATGGAGTCAAAGCGAAGTGTGGCACCCATCCGGGTTTCTTCAGGTTCCTTCGGCACTGTGTAGGGGAGGGCGTCCATCACCTGCGTGCCACCTTTCGCAATGTGCATTGTGGCGCCCCTGATGAGGCTCACCGTTTGGCCAGCAGTTGACGACTCTCGCGCCCAGACCTATATTGTGCGAGACCATTTCTCGAAAGGAAGCCAACAGATGAAACAACTGTTTGGTGTGATGGCGGCCGTCCTCGCTGCATTGCCGGCGAGTGCCGCCTGGTTTGGAGAGTCCACTCTGTATGGCCTGAACTTCGTGGTCTTCGGTGATTCCTTCGATTACACAATTTCCGTGTCTGCCGCTGCAACCGCCGCCCCGTCAGCAACCATCGTCGATGGGCTCCCGCCGGGGCTGGAGTTCGTGGGAGGCAGCCTGTCCTGCTCCGGCGGCTCTGGGTCGTGCTCCTACGACGGTCCGACCCGGACGGTGAGCTGGGCCGGATCCCTCGCGGCCTGGCAGACCGTGACCATTTCGTTCTCGGTGACGACCACCTCGCTCGCCGGGCCCGGCTACGTGACCAACGAGGCCATCGCCGACGATCCCGGGCTCGATGCGTTGGTTCTACTGCGCACTACCTGCGTCCACCACGCCGGGGAGCAGATGCTGCTCGGCCCGATTGCGTCGGTGGCGCCTCATGGATCCGGTTTCGCCATGACTCAAGGATCGGGGGTCGCGTGGAACCCGGCCGTTGAGAACTACCTGACGGCCTGGATCAGCACCAACTCGTCGGTGTATGACGTCCAGGTGCGGACTGTCGATCCGAATGGTGCGCTGGGAGTTGTCCGTCCCATCACATCTGGGTACTACGACTATTTACCCTCGGTGTCGTGCTCCGGCGTCTCGGGCAACTGCCTGGTAGTGTGGGATCGACAAGAGCCGTCGCCTTCGAACGACTTGGACGTGTTGGCCCGTCTCCTCGACAGCACCGGCCAGCCTCTCGGACCGGAGTTCGCCATCGCTCAGGGAATCGGATCGCAGCATGGCGCCCGCGTGGTTTATAACTCGGCCCTCGATGAATTTCTCGTGGTCTACTGGAATATGTGGCACGACGGACTGAAGGATGTCACTGCTCAGCGCGTCGAGGCGAGCAACGGCGCACTCCTCAGCTGGGCCAATATTGCCACCGGCACCGATGGCAACCGCAGAGACCTGAGGGCAGCCCACCTTTCGGAGAGAGATCAGTATCTTCTGGTCTACGAGTTTTGGTCGGCTCCCACCGGCTACGAGATCCGCGCCAAGATCGCACCGGGCAACTTGTCCGGGGTCAGCGTGGCGCCTGAGATTACGATTGTAGCGAGCTCGGCAAACGACGAATTCCCCGCAGTGGCTGCCAACGGGGATCAGTACCTCGTTGCATGGATCCATACCGAAAATACGCTCGGAGCATCAGGGATTCGAGCGCGGGCGGTGTCGGGCGACGGCACACCAATTGGCGGAATCAATGGTTTCCGTGTGAGCGAGTTCCTCCACCCGGCCAGTTACACCATGCCTCTGGTGCACTTTGCCGGAGAGCAGGGCTTTCTCGTCGGCTGGGATCACGACGACTCGACCACGCTGACCACGGAGGACACCCACGGACGATTCGTCGAACTGGATAGCGATCAAGCGGCCTTCCTCGAGTTTCCCACCTACGCTACTGTCGATTGGGATTTTTTCGGTCACTTCGCGTGCAGTGGACGGGGGGACTGCTTGATGCTCAGAAATGGCCAGACCGGGATCGACGGTCGTTTCGTCGCCGGGTGGCGGATCTTCAGCGACGGATTCGAAATCAGTGACACTTCCGGCTGGAGTAGCGCCACGCCCTGAGACCGCGGGGAAACGTAGCCTTGAATTGAGGCCGAAAGGTGCCTGGTTCGCACATTCGGTCTTTCTCTGGCGCGTCAATCGAGAATCACCGAATGTATGAACCTGGTACCATTATGGCACCCTTAGGAGGACTCGGAGACTCCTCCCTGGTGGTCACTCTGGTGGACGTAGGGCCACCCTCTCCTCATTCAGTTGACAAGTGGGCGATCCAGGCCTCCGGAAGACCGCTGGGGTTGATGCCACGGCCCACGATGGCCTGCCCGTTGTCCGTGATTTCCAGGGCCTCGGTCAGAGTCCAGCCGGTCAAATCCAGCCCGTATTCGGTGTTCAGAACGTGGGAAAGCAGCTGCATGCCGTTCGTCTGGTCCCAAATGAAGGCTTCCAGCACGTCGTCGAAGATCCCGCTTGGGCCGCCAGGTCCGATCACTTCCTTCAGACCGGTGCCGCTGGAGCCCACGATGATCGAGCCGTCGGCTGTGGTGCTGTGCGCCGTGCTCAGGAAGTGCCCGCCCGGCAGATCGCCCAGGCCCACCATGCCGCCGGCTTGTGTCCAACGAAAGGCCTCGCGACCGGGTGCTAATTCAGGAGGCGCGCCAGGATGGCCCATGCCGGTGCCGAATCCGACAACTACGGAACCGTCGGCGGACACGGCAAAAGCCCAGCATTGGTTGATGCCGCCGGAAAAGTCACCGATGCTGACCATTCCCCCTACTTGCGTCCAGACGAAGCCTTCCTCGCCGGAAGGAACGCTGCCGTAGCCCACCACAGTGGATCCGTCGGCGGATGTTCCCAAGGCTTCGCTAAAGTGGGGGCCGCCCGGCAGATCGCCCAGGCCCACCATGCCGCCGGCTTGTGTCCATCGAATGGCCTCCTGTCCCGATGTGTTGTGTCCGCGGCCCACGATGACGTCGCCACCGGCCGAGATGTCGTTGGCCCCGCTGAGGAAGGGCTCGCCTGGCAGGTCCCCTAGGCCGACGAAGCCGCCACTCTGGGTCCAGCGATATGCCTCATGGCCGGAAAGGCTACTGCCCCAGCCCGCCAGGACGGACCCATCGGCGGACACGGCCCGCGCACCGATGATGTTATTACGGCCGGGAAATTCGCCGATATTTACCATGCCGCAGGCCTCCGTCCATCTGAAGGCTCTGGTACCCACGCTGGGATTCAGAATGATGCCCACCGCCACCGAACCGTCGGCCGACACGCCTTCGGCATGGCTCCTCTGGTGGCTGCCGCCGCCAGGAACAACGCCCAAACCCTGAAACGATGCGCCCCTCCCTGCGCCGCAAGATGATACGAATAGCAGAACCGCCAGAATCATTGGTGTGTTCTTCATAGCCTTCTCCCTTCGGCTTTGTTCCTAAAAGGGCCGCTGCCTAGTTTGAGGAATAGGAAGTTTCTTTTGTTCCACCCCAGGCTAACACGGTGCTCGGGAGCCTTTTCGGACTCCAGAGCGAGCTCGCACGCTTCGAGCGGCCTCCCGAATCGGTAGGAACCAAAAAGGTGCCACTCAAAAAGGTGCCACTGATCACAACCTCACAACGGCTTTTAGGTGGGGTTGAGATCGTTCATGAGTGAGAGGGTTCTCGAGACCAACTCAGGTCGGTCAAACGAGCCTCGCGGCGTTTCGAGCCACCGGCTCACCGAGCCCGGGCGCTTTTGAATGAACTGGGCCACGTCAGCCACTGGGAACTCGAGATGGTCCACAGCGATGATCGCAAGGGCCTTCCTCGCCCTGGCGACATCTTTGGCACGCGATCGGCCGCGGAGATCGACGATCTGCACGCCGGTGGCCTCGCAAATCAGAGTTGCCGCGTGATTCAGATCGATAACCTGATCGGCTGAGCAGGGGAGCGCAAAGGGTGTCACTGATCACAACCTAACAACCTGCCCAAAAAATCAGGGTTCAAGATGTGAGGTTGTGATCAGTGGCACCCTTGATGAAGGGCGGCACCCATTTTGGCGGCCGCTTTCTTAGTCGCCGAAAACCACTGACCAGGCGCCGGTGTCGCCGTCCTCGAATCCGTCAGCGAAGGCCCAGTTGGTATCGATCACCGGCAGAATGAGACGGGATCTATGGTCGGGACCGGTCCACAGCGTGTTGGTGGCCACCCGCGGAACTGCATTCTCGTCGTACAAGTCGCCACCGTCATTCGGGTTGACGTGGAATTGGGGGTGGTTCGACGAGGTGATCACGACGCGCAGGCGATGCCCCTCCTGAAACGTGAGTGCCGTCGGCTGCAGGAGCACCGGGATCTCTGCCGGGACGCCGGGAGTCATGAGCGCTTCGTTCTCCAAGCTGTCCCGGAATCGCGCCCTGCGCGCGCCGTCGACCACAAACATCGATCGGCCGTCTGGATGGACGTCGGTGAGCCGAACCATCACGTCTGTGTCCAGGCTGTCGGTGGACAGCCAGAGCCTGACCTCGGGTGCGCCGGCAACGGTCACCGACCGCTCCAGCGGTGCCGAGGTGAGCACCAGGGCATCGGGACGGCTCTCGACCTCGAACCGCAAATCGGCGGGTCCATCCAACACCTCGAGGAAGGACATCCGTGGGCCGCCCAGCGTCGGCGAAGGATCGTCCGGGTCGACCGTAAAGCTCATCGAACCCGTCTCGGCCTCAACCCCGTTCAGGCGACCGTCGGGTTGGATGAACCACGTCTCGGGGCTCGGGGGTTCGGGCGGCCACGCCTCGCCATCGTGCCACCGCTCGGCGCCCATTTCATACCAGCGCACGCGGGGCGTCTCCTCGTCTGGCGGGATGCCACGCAGCCAGCGATCGAAGAACGCCAGCGCCGCCCCGTGGGCCGCCCCCACCGCCTGCGGGTACTCCAGCTCCCCCTGCTCGAGCAGGTCCTCGCCCGCGTGGGTCCAAGGGCCGATCACGAAACGGTGATCGTCGCGGTGCGAGGCGTCGCTGTGGTTGGCGAGCTGATCCCAGCCCAAGAGGATCGCTCGCGTGTCGAGGTCGTACCACCCCCCGACGAGTAGCATGGGCGTCTCGATGTCGGCGGCAATGTCGCCGACCGCTTCGATGAATGTCCAGAACGGGTCGTGGCTGGGGTGCTCCAGCAACATCGTCCAGTCGAGGTAGCCCATGAAGTAGTGGAAGAGCGAGTACTCCCACTTGAGCACTCCTCCGGCGTAGTGCTGCTCGTAGTCTGACCCGAAGTCGGCGAACTGAGGCACGCAGGCGTCCAGGTGGGGATCTGTGAGCTTCGCCTGCTCCACCGCGGTGTGGAACTGGATCACGCCCAGCGCCGAGGAACCCCACATGCCCACGTGCCCGTCCGACCATGCCTGTTCGGCGATCCACTCCACCACCGCCGATCCGTCCGCGCCGTTGGAACTCAGCGGCTCGCCACCGGAGGCGCCGTACCCTCGCCAGTCCACGACGAGCCAGGCGTAGTCCGCCGTACCGAAGGGCAGTCCGGCGGCGTCGGGACGAGCGACCTGCTTTCCGTACGGGGTCATGATCAGGAGCGTCGGCCAATGGCTATCGCCCTCCGGTAGGTACAGGTCGCCGGACAGCTCCACCTCGTCGGACATGGGTATGGACACTTCGACGTACGGCAGCTGTCCCCAGGCCGCCGTGGAGAACGTCACGATCGCGAGCCCGATCCACCATCGATGCATGAACGAGACCCTCCGGAATATCCGGTGTCCCGCGCGCCCCGAGGTTGAGTCCAATTGATGCCAGTGATTCATGTCGGCTCCGCAGTGAAGAAGAGCAACTTGCATGCCCGTATTCGTTCCGTTGGAGATCGACACGTGAGCCCCTTTCTCGTCCCAGTTTGCTACAACTGAGTATCAGAAAGGGTGCCACTGATCACAACATCACATCTTGAACCCTGATTTTTTGGGCAGGTTGTTAGGTTGTGATCAGTGGCACCCTTAACCGCACGAAAAGGTGGGTGGATCTGAAGTCGTTCAACCCGTGGTGCGGCGAACCGGTGAAGATGCTCGACATCCACACACCGATCGCCGGCGACGCAGGCCCGGCGATCCACGACTACTCGCACGCCGAGGCTCTCGATTAGCTGCTCTGGTTCATCGACTTCTGGCCGGGCGTCGAGGCCACGCCGACGACGGCCAGGTCGTTGCTTGGGTACTACGAGAGCTTTGCCTGCGATCCGAGAATGGTGGTGCGTAGCCCCGGCCGTCGGGTACCGGTGAGCGGACGGTAGGAAGGGTGCAACGTGCACACTTGCACATTTGTACGCGGCTTTGCGTTGGGCGACAAATCAACAAATGTGTGCGTGGCACCCATCCTTCCGCCTCATACGGATCATCAAAGGCAAACTCGCCCCGAGCAACGCGGCAATATACGTGATAGGTGGCTCCGGAAACAAAAAGGCGTGGCTTTCGCGCCATAGGATGTCTCCCATGCGCGGACGGGACAAGACGATTCTACTTAGCCGCCACCACAAATCAACAATGAGTCAAT
>JASJHC010000341.1:0-4992 GCA_033791245.1 Acidimicrobiia bacterium
GATCGTATGCGGCGGAACACACCCTTGATGTTTCCTATGAGCGGCTTGAGTTCCTTGGTGATGCGGTTCTCCAGCTGGCGGTCACCCGTCATCTCTATGACACCTACGAGGACCTTGCCGAAGGCGAACTGGCCAAGGTGCGGGCCGCCGTCGTTAACCAGAAAGCGTTGGCAACCGTCGCCCGCCAGTTGGGCATCGGCGACTTCATGTTGCTCGGCCAGGGAGAAGAGAGATCTGGCGGTCGGGACAAGGACTCGATCCTCGCCGACGTTGTCGAGGCGCTGCTGGGTGCCATCTACCTCGACGGTGGTTACGAACCAGCAGCCGACCTGGTGTTGCGACTCCTGGTCCCGTTGATAGGGGAGCGAGCCATCGCACCCGGCCGACTCGACTTCAAGACTCGCCTTCAAGAGGAACTCGCCCAGCGGGGGCAAGAGCCCAAATACGTCATCACCGAATCAGGCCCCGATCACGCCAAGTCGTTTGTCGCCGAATTGTGGGTCGATGGCGAGGTCATCGGATGTGGTGAAGGTAGCTCCAAGAAACGGGCAGAACAGGCAGCAGCGAGCAACGCCGCTGCCGCCATGTTTGAGAGTTAGGCCATGCCAGAGCTTCCCGAGGTCGAGACAACCAGACGCAGTCTCGAACCCGTTCTCACTTCGGCAGTCATAACCGGAGTCACCGTGGCTCGGCCTCGCATGCTGCGCCGTCAGGTGAATCCCTCAGATTTTTCGAGACGGTTGCTCAACCAGGAAATCCGGGCAGTGGGCCGGCACGGCAAGTTTCTGATGACGACACTCGACAACGACATCGTATGGGTGACGCATCTTGGGATGTCGGGAAGGATCAGCCTGGCGCAGCCAACTGATGCACTGGTGCCGCATTCCAATGTCGTCGTGTCGCTTGACTCGGGGATCGAATTCAGGTTTATCGATCCGCGTACCTTCGGTTTTGTCGCCGCGCTCACGCCTGAAGAGCTCCAGGCATCGTCGATGGGGCGACTCGGCCGTGACGCCCTCACCGACCTGCCAAGGACCAACCAGCTGGTTCAGTTGCTGGCGGGACGGCAGGCCCCGATGAAGGCCCTACTGCTTGATCAGAACATGCTCGCCGGCATCGGCAATATCTATGCCGACGAAGCACTGCACCGTGCAGCGATTTCTCCTCTCCGCAGCGGCGGCTCCCTCGAGCACGACGAAGTAGCGGCACTGCGCAAGGCCATCAGGGAGACCCTGCAGCACGCTTTGAAGTACGGGGGGACGTCGCTTGACGATCTTGCCTACTTGCTGCCTGATGGCCGGACCGGCGACTACACAAAACGGTTGCAGGCCTACGGGCGCGAGGGGGAGCACTGCCATCGATGCGGTGCCGCGATGGTGAAGAACATCATCAGGGGTCGCAGCTCAACATGGTGTCCTGACTGTCAGGTATAGCGCGATGAGCGTCGACGTCGCGGTCAGAAAAAGTGCCCGTCTGACCATTTGAAATCACATAGATGTGATTTGCTTGGTAAACTCACGAAACCGTGTTTCTCAAGACCCTATCTCTCGTCGGATTCAAGTCCTTTGCGGACCGCACCCGCCTCGATTTCGAGGCAGGGGTCAACGTGGTTGTGGGGCCAAACGGCTCGGGCAAATCGAACCTCCTTGATGCCCTCGCCTGGGTGATGGGAACCCAAGCAACTCGGGCGCTCCGCACCGAGAAGATGGAAGACGTGATCTTTGCCGGAACGGCGACACGTCCTGCCTTGGGTCGCGCCGAAGTAACGGTCACCTTTGACAACTCTGACGAGTTCTTGCCGATTGCGCTCAACGAAGTCAGGATGACTCGTCGCCTTTTCCGCGACGGCAGCTCCGAGTACGAGTTGAACGGTGCACCGTGTCGTCTGATGGATCTCCATGAGCTGTTGTCGGACGGGGGAGTCGGCCGCAGCCAGCATGTGTTGGTTGGGCAGGGACAGATAGGCTCGATCCTCAACGCCCGTCCTTCCGAGCACCGTGCCGTTATCGAAGAAGCAGCCGGCGTCACCAAGCACAAGAGTCGTCGTGACCGGTCTGTGCGACGTCTTGAGCAAACCGAAATCGATCTATCACGGCTCAACGACATCTTGGGCCAGCAGCGGTCGCGGCTTCGGCCCCTCAAGCGTCAGGCCAACGCCGCAGCAAAGCATGGTTCGGTGCGGGACGAGATCAAGGCACTGCATTTATGGCTGGGGGGCGAAAAACTCCGTGGGCTTCGTGGCCGGCATCAGAAGGCATCTGCTGAACACGAAGTACTGGCGGCACGTGTTGCCAAAGACAACGGCGAGTTGCAGGCGTTGAACCTGCAACTGGGGACCCTCCGTGGCGAGGCAACCGAGGTGGGCACCGCCCTCGAGCGTGATACCTCAGCCGTTGCTCGCCTGGAAACGGTTGCCGAGCGTTTCCAGCGCATCGGTCTCGTCGCCAGGGAACGTCGATTCTCGCTGGAAAGTAGACAACGTGGTGCTGGGGAGCGTCGTGCGGACCTCGAACTGGAACTCGCCCAGCTGGAGCAAGAAATCGCCGCCGCTCGCGCTGCCGAAACGTCTGCCACCGAACTCACCGACCGTCGCGAGACGATGCTGCGTCAGCTCGAAGACGAAGAACGATCGCTTGCCGAGCAAGTGCAGTTGCCTGCGGAAGGCGTCGTCGCCAATCTGCGTGGTGATCTGCGTTCGCTGGAGAACGCTGCCGAACGCGACGCCAAGGAATCTGAATCGCTGGCGAAACGCCGCGAACTAATCACAGCACGGTTCGCCGAAGAGGAGGGCGATGCGGCAACTTTGATCCAAGCGATCCAGGAGACCGACGCTTCGGTGTCTGGAGCCCAGCCCGCATACACCGCCGCCGGTGACGCCGCGGCTGCCGCCATGGAAATAGCCGACCGTGCCGACGCCGACCAACGAGACAAACAGATTGCGATCGCTGGCGCCAAGGCACGAATAGAAGCTCTCGAGGGCGCACTTGCCGGAATGGTCGACCCGGTCGCCATGGAGCGGGCAGGGAGTGCAGACGGCGTAGTTGGTGCACTCGTAAAGCGACTTGACGTACCGGCCGACATGGCTGTTGCCGTTGACGGTGCGCTTGGCGAGTGGCGCGATGCGTTCCTGGTTTCCAGCCGCACCGCACTGCAAAGCGTCACCATCGACATGAAGTCAGATGGTCTGGGCGGAGTCGGATTTGTCGCCGTCGATTCGAATGGAGTTGCGACGGCACGGGCCGTCGCTGCCGAGTGGGGAGTCGAGGCGCTTGTTGACAGGCTTGGCGCAAATGCCGACCAGGGGATTGCTGCGAGCCTGCTCGGCGACGTTGTCGTTGCCGAGGGGTGGTCTTCGGCCTGGGGCATTGTGTCTCGGCATCCCGAGATCCGTGCGGTCACTCCAGAAGGTGACGTCATCACCGCTGCCGGCATGCGTCTTGCCCAGCCCGATGGTGCAGGGCCTGCTGCTCTCGAAGCCGCGGGCGTTGCACTGGAGCAAGCCCAGATAGATTTGGCGAGGGCCGATGCTCTCCACATGACCACAGCTCGCGAGTTTGCGGATCATCGTGAGCAGGAAAGGGTAGCCCTAGAAGCGTTGGAAACACTCGAGGCTCGTCTTGCCGGCCACACGGAGGCGCTCGCTCTGAACGAGCGGGCTCGGGCGGTCAGTCACGAGGAGTTGGCGCGGATCGATGCCAGGGCGGCGGGCATAGCGGCCGCGGTGACCGGGCGCCAGGAGCGTCTTGGAGAGCTGCGGACCCGGATTGCCGAGTTTGAGGGTGAAGAGAAGTCTCGCCAGGAAGCCTGGGAAGCGCTGAACCGGCGCCGCGACGAAGTTGCACGACGTCGCGATGAAGCCAGGCGACTGCGCGAAGAGGTTGCCGCGGAGCTGGCCTCGGCCGGTGAACGACGCCGCATTCTGGAGGGCCGCTTTGAGACTGCCAAGGCCGAGCTAGTCGCTGTAGATGACAGACCGGTTGATCCGGCGATGATCGATCGCCTTTCTCGTATCGAGGATGACGCCAAGCGGGCGTTGACCACGGTCCGCAATCACATCCAGACGTTGCGAGAGCGGCAGCTAGCGCTTCGTAGCGAGATGGGTGAAGCCGATGAACGTCTTGCCGAGGCATACGACAGACAGACTGAGCTCGAGACGGATCTGTCGTCCGCAAAAGAGCGTATTTCGGCTCTGGCTATCGATCTCGCCGAGATCGCTGTCCGCGATGAGTCAGTTGCCGAGGGCCTGCGTCGTGATGCGGATGTTTCGGAAGACTTGGCTCTGGCTGCACCACAGCCAGAGCTCGAAGAGGGAACGGATCCGCAAGAGCGTTTGGCCACATTGGAGGCTCAGCTACGACGCATGGGTCCGATCAACCCGCTGGCGGCTCAGGAGTACGAGGAATTGGCAGCCGGTGTGGACCTTCTCGAAGCACAGCTAGCCGACCTCGAAGATTCCCGGTCTGAGCTCCGCAAGGTGATCAAAGCACTCGATGCCGAAATGGCGACGTTGTTCCACCAGGCGTTCGAGGAGATCTCGGCGTATTACGAAGAGAACTTTGCTCTGGTCTTCCCAGGAGGGAAGGGCCGGCTGGCACTGACCGAACCGGGCGAGCTGCTCGAAACCGGTGTCGATATCGAGGCGCAACCCCACGGTAAGAAGGTAGGCAAACTCAGCCTGTTGTCCGGTGGTGAGAAGTCCCTGGCGGCCCTGGCCTTCCTCTTTGCAGTGTTCCGTGCTCGTCCTTCCCCGTTCTACGTTCTCGACGAGGTCGAAGCGGCGCTCGACGACTCCAACCTACGACGCTTCTTGCGGCTGGTTGCAACGCTCCGCGAGAGCGCTCAGGTGATCATCATCACCCACCAGCAGCAGACGATGGAAGCAGCCGACATTCTCTACGGCGTGACTATGGAACCGGGCGAGTCCTCCCAGGTAATCGCCAAGCGCATCCACGAGCACGCTGTGTAGGTCTGGGGTGCTTGGTTCGCCAAGCG
>JASJHC010000342.1:0-4085 GCA_033791245.1 Acidimicrobiia bacterium
TTATTGATGCCAAGCAGCACGCCGAACGGATTGGGTGGTGCAGTCAGTTTCTCGACCTCGTCGCGCAGCAACGCCAGTTGCTCGCGGGTCTCTTCGATGGCCGCGGATAGCTTCTGGTTCTGGCCGGCCGCTTGGGCGAGTTTGTTACGACTTTCCAGCAGGCGTTCTTCGAGCAGCCGGACCCGACGCGGCGCATCTTGAAGCCGCCGCCGTAATACAGCTATCTCTTCTTCGAGCATCCGAACGGTGGTCCGCAGCTCGTCATTTTCTCTTGAGGAGTTATCCATGATGGCCTCCAAGGATCCGTTCCTTGATCTCAGTGTAGGCCCACCAAAGGGTAAGGGTCCCGGTCCCGATTGACTGTGGGTAGGCGTTGGCAACTCGACTCTAGGTCGGTGGCGCGAACCGCCATTTGGCGGCGAGCCCCGAGTTTCAGCCTTGCTGAAACTCGCAAGCTGCCCGCAGGGCAGCCGGTCACCTTCTAACCCGTGACGGGCGGTTACAATCCCGTAGAAACCTGAGAAAGGGAACTAATGAAAGTCTGGATCGATCAGGATCTCTGCACGGGAGACGGTCTCTGCGAAGAAATCGCCCCCGACGTATTCGTCCTGCTCGACGATGGTCTCGCCTACGTCCGTGAGGGCGAAAAGGTCTTTGCAACCTCTGAAGGAAACTCTCAGGGAGCAGAAGGTCTAGCCGAGATCCCCGACGGGCAACTCGACCTCGTGGTGGAATCCGCTGAGGAATGCCCAGGTGAGTGCATCTTCGTCGAACCGTAAGCCAATCTTCCAACCGTAACTCAGTCGCCCGCAGGCTCCAGCTTGCGGGCGACTGTTATGAACCCGGTGTGGCCGATCATGCGGTGATTGGGGCGAACGGATCGCCCGTCAATTGTCCACTCCCGCATCATCATCTCAAAGGTCATCACATCGAGAAACGCCCCAGTCTCATCAAGAGCGGTGCGTACCTGCTGCACCTGAGGAACCGTTGGCAGGTAACAGCAGAAGATTCCTCCGGGAGCAAGATTGGTGGCAGCCCGCGGCACCGTATGCCACGGCTCCGGGACGTCAAGGACGATCCGGTCCGGTCGAAGCTCGACAAGCCCATCTTCGACCGCGCCAAGACGAAGATCGATCTGACTCGGTATCTCGCCAAAGAAGCCATTGATGCGTTTCCTGGCAAGCTTGGCGTGGTCCTCGCGTAACTCGTATGACACGACGCTGCCCTCCGACCCGACGGCACGAGCCAACGCCATGGTCAGAGCTCCTGAGCCGGTGCCTGCTTCGAGTACCAGGCTTCCTGGTCGGATGTCGGCCCAAACGAGGATTGCACCGACGTCCTTCGGATAGACGACCGCAGCGCCGCGCGGCATCTTCAGGGCATAGTCGGCCAGACGAGGTCGGAGCAGCGTGAGCGGACGATTGAGGGAAGACTGCATCGTGGTGCCTTCTTCCGTCCCGATAATCGTGTCATGGGGCAATACCCCATGATGGTGGTGAAACTCCGCTCCGGGGATTAATTCGATCAGGTACCTGCGTCCCTTCCTGTCGAAAAGCAGGCAGGCATCACCAGCTTGAAAGACCGCCACAGAGTGCTCGTTTCTAGAAGACGGACGACAGGGCGGCGAAGACCGAGATGAGCATGGAAAGGACCACTACCCAAACCACGATTTTGATGAACTTCTCACGATTTCCAAACACCGGCTACCTCACTGTTCTTCTTCTTCGACCGCGGCGACACCACGTAGCAGCGAGATATTAACCGTCTCACCATCTTTGAGTTTCCTCGTGTAGACCGGCTTGTCCTTGCGGTTGAAGCGGCGGAAGAGGCTCCAGATCGAGATAGCAGCACCAAACGCGGTCAGTAGCGGCTGGCCTCTTCTGGCCCCACCGAAGAACTGTTTGATTCCGAGCGAGACAAGACGTTCGATCATCAGACTCGGTAAATCTCCACCCGAGCTCCACCCGTCTTCTTGCCTCGCCGCCGGCCGATCAGGAATATCAGGACAACGGCGACAACGGCAGCAACAGCAAGAGCGGTACCTGTCGTCTGTGCCTGGCTCTTCGTCTCTTCGACTATCTCTTCGATCTCACGAAGTTTGGCCTCGAGATCTGTTCGTTCGATCGCCATCTCAGATCTCCTCTTCTTCTTTTTCTCGGCCTGCCAGAGCAAGCATGATTCCGATTATCAGTGCGATCGCAAGGGCACCAAGGATATAGCCGAGCGCCGACCAGTTGGGGCCCTCGGGCAAGAGGTAGATGATCCCGCGCATCGCGGCGATCGCGAGAAGCAATGCCCCAATAGCAAACGTGATCGAGGCGCCGATAGTGAACCCGGCAAAGCGACCCAAGCGCTTGGCAGGTTCCAGCGTCTCCTGCCGAAGGTATTCCTTGGACAGGTCGACGAACTCCGTCACCATCTGGGGTAGTTCGGTTGCTCCAGCCATTCTCAATCTCTCTTCCACAGGTCTCGGTAGAGCATGAATGCTTTCCTGAGGCTACCCGATTTCGCGACCTGGGTTTCAATCGACACCGATTGTCTGATCCAGAAGCGCTGTCCCCAGCATTCATTATCATGCGGCCCAATGCCATTCGTCGAACCGCCTGATCTAAGCACGCTGAGGAACCTCAGCGGCAGTCAGTATCGGGCACGACCAATCGTGTGGGGCCAGGCCATCTCCCTGCTCGGTGACTACGTCGCATACGTGACGATGCCTTTCTTCATGGTGGAGCTCACAGGCAGAGGCCTTGATCTCGGCCTGACCGCCGCCGCCGAAACCATTCCCACATTGCTCTTCGGCTTCACAGCCGGAGTCGTTCTGGATCGTTTTGCGATCAAACCGATCCTCATTGCTTCGGATTTGCTGCGGGCCGCCGCGTTCTTCCTGCTTGCTCTTGGCGCGGCCACCGACACAGCCTTGCCCTGGATGGTCTTTCTGGCGGCATTTGTCGTCGGATCGTTGGCAACATTCTTCAACAGTGGGCTCGAGGCTCTGCTCCCCTCGGTTATCCCCGAGGAACATCTTGTCATGGTCAACTCGCATCTCGCTCTAGCCAGAGTCACCGCCTTCGCCATCGGCCCCGCCCTCGGCGGAGTCCTGATCGCAGTCGGCGGTGGCTACCCCGTCGCCTTCACGGCTAATGCAGCCACGTTCCTGGTCTCGGCAGCTTTTCTCTCCGGGGTGCGCGTCAAGAAGAAAATCCCGCTCGAAAAGAGTGAACCATTCCTTGTCTCACTCCGCTCTGGTGTCTCGTTTCTGCTCGGCCATCCGCAACTGCGCTGGGTGACGATCGGTGCCGCGGTTGTCAACTTTGTGTTTGCGCCGCTGGAGGCCTTGCTGGTGCTGTTCGTTCCGGAATATCTCAACACCAGTTTCATACCGCCCAGTTTCCTCGAGTTCCTCTTCGCCGACGAGGCGCTGATCGGCCTATTCATCGCTCTGCAGGCCGCGGTGGGCAGCGCGATCATATTTCTAGGCCCTCGAGTTGCTAAGCGGGCACACCTCGGCAGGATGTTCGCCTTCGGACTGCTGGTGTTCGGTGTGGGTTTCATGACGATGGCCTTCTCGCGCAGCTTCTGGGGATTCATACCCGCTGGCATCGGAGTCGGCGGAGTCGGATTCGCCAACATCGCGATTGTGACGATGCGACAACGGCTGGCGCCTCCGGAGATGCTCGGTCGCGTCGTAGCCGCCTCCCGCACCATCAGCTGGTCGCTAATCCCGCTCGGCGCTGCCATCGGTGGCGCGGTTGCCGACTGGATCGGCCTCCTCCCGGTCTATTTGATGGGAACCGCCGGTGTAATCGTCACCGCAATCGCGATGGTTCGCACCGAGGTCTGGACGGGACCAACGCTCACATCGCCGCGCCAGCCGAACCGTCACAAATCGCGCTAGGTTGCAACGTCCGGCACGGGCGTGGTGTTCTACTAGCTGAGTGGCTTTGAAACGGGGAAGACTTGGGTACGCAAGAATCGAGCCGGATGGCTACCGCGGCGGGAACACATCGCAACGCTTTCGGCCTGGTGGAGTGGACTCTGCTCGCCGCCGTAGCCGCCATCTGGGGCTCCTCGTTTCTTCTTATCGC
>JASJHC010000343.1:0-5200 GCA_033791245.1 Acidimicrobiia bacterium
CTCTTCCTGCATGAGTGGAAGCTCCTAAGTGTGGCTGCGTAAGCTGCCCCAGGTTGCCATTGCCATTTCCGGATCGAGCCACTGTAGGGCAACGAGCCGATTGTGCAGTCTATGCACTTCTGCGAACGTTTTCAGCGATAGTCGTGGTCGGTCATTTGGGGAACGAGATGGGGCGTCGCAACCGGCTAATGCCACGTTGTTCGAGCGCCAAGCCCAATTCCAGCAGACGGTGCTCTTCCCACGGTCTGGCGATGAATTGCACGCTTGGCGGGGGGACTCCGTCCATGTCGAGGGGAAGGGCCATCGCCGGCAATCCGGTGTGGTTGACGAGTGCCGAGTAGCGCGACAGATAGGGGCGGTACGACACCGACTTTCCGCCTACGTCGATCATCTCCTCACCGATCGGCTTGATGTTGGCTGCCACCGCAGGTGTCATGAGGAAGTCGCACTCACGAAGCGAAGACTCAGCGGTGTGCCGGATGCGGGCGCGCCATTCATGGGCAGCGACATAGGTCATCGGATCAATGTCAAAGACTTCGCCAAGCCGCCGCGATACATCGGGGCCGTATGTATCGGGATGGGCGTGCCAGCGTTCGTCATGGATCAGGGCGACCTCGGGGTAGACCGACGCTTCGATCTGTGGCCCAGGGACGAGGTCTGGCAGATCGAGGTCGACGATACGTGCGCCCGCTGTCCGCAGCGCCTCGATCGTGGCGGCGAACGAGGCCGCGATCGACTCTGTTTGCCGGAGATCGACCCAAGGGTGGGGAATACCAAGGGTTACCTCGGCAATGGCTAGTGCTTCTTGCGGGGCATGAACGCGACGGGGTGCAGACCACGGGTCTGCGTTGTCGAAGCCTGCGATTGCCTGGTAGATGGCGGCGGCGTCTGTGACGTTTCTTGTCAGCGGTCCAACCGTATCTAGGGACGGTCCGAGCGGGAATACGCCGGTGAGCGGAACTCGGCCGTGGGTCACTTTGAGCCCAACCACACCGCACAGGGCTGCTGGCACCCTTACTGACCCGCCGGTGTCGGTGCCCAATGCAGCGGCAGCAACTCCGGCAGCTACCGCGGCGGCCGAGCCACCGGAAGAACCGCCGGGAGAGAGCGTGGTATCCCATGGGTTGCGTACCGGCCCGAACCAGTGGTTTTCGCTCGAGAAGCCAAAGGCGTACTCGTGGAGACCGGTCCTCCCGATAACGATCGCCCCGGCGTCCTCCAACCTCGTTACCGAAGTGGCGCTCTTGTTCGGGATTGGTGCTGGGTAACTGCTGCCTGCCGTATTGGGCCTTCCGGCATGATCGATTAGGTCCTTGATCGCGATGGGGACACCGGCGAGCGGCCCAACCAGCTCGCCTGCGGCGATCCGCCGGTCGAGATCTGCGGCGGCTGCCATTGCTGAATCACTGTCGAGCAGAGTGAAGGCATTGAGGACGCTCTGCGATGCTTCTGCCCGGTCGAGGTGGTCGGCGATGACCTCCGAGGCTGAGAGCGCACCGCTGGAGACCGCGGCCGCGATACCCGTGACGTCACCGGGTAAGTCGCTCATTCCCAGGTGATCTGCTGGTTGTTGGGGAAGACCGAGATCCAAAGACGGCCGGCGGGGATCGTGATTGCTGAGCCATCTTCGAGTGTTAGCTCGAATCGCTCATCTACCGATTCACGCTCCCAATTCCCTTCGACAACGCGGCCGCCGTAGAAGACATAGGCGGATCCTGATCCGACCGTGTCGAGGGCCGGTACCGCCGATCCGGCGCCGCTCGCCGAGCTCGCCCAGTACTTCGTGGCCGTTATGGCCACGATCGTATCTGTCGTGATCTGCTCTTCGGTCAATTCCTCATCTTCGACAGGGGCGCTGCGCCAGTTGTGGGGATTGTCGCCGTTGAACCTCATGTACTCGGTGCCGTTCCACTCCCAGCGGACTACGGGCCGGTCTGACCAGTCAAGGCTGACGATCGTTGCGTCCGGACTGCCGGGGGTCGGTTCGCCAAAGTCGAATATTGGCTGCACCGGGGCCTCGTCGGGGTACTCACGACGGTCCGCCTCGTCCCGCATCAACAGGGTGGAGCCATACAGGTTGTGCGGGGCACTTCTGGTTCTGATGCGGAAAGTGGTGTTGCCATTGTCACCGAGGAGCTTGACGCCGTACCCGGCGATGATGCTGCTGATCCATGGCTGCGCCCCGGAAATCTGGAGTGGTGCCCCGATGTACTTGACCAACGTCGGATCGGTTGGGCGTCCAGAGCGGACCGGTCCAAGGTATTCGGTGTCGGAGTGATGGAACAGTGCGATAAACCGAGTCAACCCGCCCTCGACAAGGAGCTCGTAAACCGCGTCAGCTTGCTCTATCCCGGACTGGGGTTGCGCCTCCCAGTGGTTGTCGATCTTGACTGCGATGACGCGTCGGTCAAGGGCGGCTGCATCTTCGACACCCATACCGTTGAGCGGGGAGGGAGGAAGACTCGTTGTGGTCGTTGTCACGGCGAGCGTCGTAGTAGCTGCCGTTGTCTCCACCGCAGAGGTTTCTACTGGGGCGAGCGTCGTCAACTCTGCGGTCGTCGTGGTTGCTTCGTCGCCGCCGCACGCCGAGGCGAACAGAGAGAAGACGAGCAGGGCGATGAGGGGTATGCGTGTATTCACGAGGCCGGAGTGTAAACCTGATGTCGGGGCAACCACAGCGGAGACCGCCGCCGTGCCGTGAGACATGCGTGGCCAACCGCACTAGCGTCGTAGGCATGAACGAGATGGTGTCTCTAGTTGCCAGTGAGCTGGCCTCCCGCGCAGATGCAGACAGGGCTGTCGCCATGGCCGCCTACATGAAGACGGATATGCCCTTTTATGGTGTCCAGAAGAAGGGTCGCACCGAAGTATTTCGCTTGATGAAGACTCGTTTCCCGATTACCAACAACGGCGACTATCGCCGCGCCGTTGCCGCACTTTGGGAGCGGCCCCATCGAGAAGAGAAATACCTTGCGGTCGGGATTGCCGAGCAATACCAAAGCTTCGTCACTTCGGACAACCTAGATATGTACGAGCGGCTGATTGTCGAAGGCGCCTGGTGGGACTTTGTCGACGGTATCGCGGCCGTGTGCGTTGGCATGGTCTTTCTCAGAGAACGAGAGACGGTTGGTCCGGTGATCGAGCGCTGGGTCGACGACGACTTCATGTGGCTTCGTAGAACCAGCTTGATTTCGCATCTGAAGCACAAGGCGGCGACCGACCACGAGATGCTCTTTGACCACTGTCTGCGCCGTTCCGCCGAGAAGGAGTTCTTCATCCGGAAAGCGATCGGATGGGCGCTCCGGGAGTATGCCAAGACCGAGCCGGATAGAGTTCGAGCGTTCGTGATAGCAAACCGAGAGCATCTCTCTGGTCTCAGCTTCCGCGAAGCATCCAAACACTTGGAGATCTAGATGAGCCAACGTGAAATGTGGAATGGGCGCTATGCGCAACGTGGTGCTGTTTGGGGCGCAGGACCCAACCAGTTCGTCGCGGACAGGTTGGCTGGTGAACCACCAAGTAGGGTTCTCGACCTTGGGTCAGGGCAGGGGCGCAATGCTATCTGGCTGGCACAGCAGGGCCATCGGGTAACGGCTGTTGATATCTCCGATGTCGCGACGGGCCAGGGTGCGGAAATGGCTGCCGACGTAGGTGTGGAGGTGGACTTCATCGCTGCAGATCTCGAGGCGTGGGAGCCAGAACCAGAGTCATTTGATCTCGTGGTGTTGGCCTACATTCAGGCTCCTGAGAAGATGCGCCGAGCCATCCATGCCAAAGCTGCACGAGCATTGGCTCCGGGGGGACGTGCGTTGGTCGTCGCTCACCACAGGGACAACCTGGAACACGGCATCGGCGGGCCGCCGATGATCGAAGTGCTATTTGACGAGGCAGGTGTTGCCGATGACTTCGCCGGCTTTGCGGTCATCGAGAACGCCAAGGTCGTGCGTCGTGTTGAGAACGATGACGTTGCCGGCTACGCCATCGATCTGGTGTTCTTTGCGGCTAAGCCTCAGTAGCGATCCGGCCGACACCGGAGACCGGCCAGTAGCGAGCAGTTACCTTCCACCCGACGACGACTTGGTCGACAGGGCCAATCTGGCGACTGTCAGTTGCCGATAGGGAGCGATTGTCGCCGAGCACGAAGACCTGATCACTTCCGAGTTGCCATTGCCCGTCTGGTCGGGTGGGTCCGTCTGCCCATGGCTCGGCGAGCACGGCTCCGTTGATATGTACTTGTCCATTGCTTACGTTGATATCCTCACCGGGCAGGCCAACGACGCGCTTGATCAGTTCGAGATCGGGTCGCATCGGATGAGGAAAGATCACTATGTCACCACGTGACATGTTCCCGCTGCGGGTTTGGGCAACGACGTAATCGCCGGGGTGCAACGCAGGCTCCATGGATGTCTCTGCGATCTCGTAACGGCGCAGTTTGCCGCGGAGACCGGCGTAGCCAAGTAGCGCGGCGGCGGCGATGAGGGCGAGTCGACTCTTGCGATGGGCCATTCCTGTCCTTTCCGGCGGTGAGTGTATGGCACCGGGCGTACTTTTTGTGTGTTCCTCCGGTGTATGGTCGCACCAGGAATGGCAATACACCTGAGGAGGTGACCTGTGGGAATTTTCCGACCCACCCGGGTGGCTCATGCGCACTGCGATCTCTTCTGCGGCGTCTATGACCCCGCGCAGGCAATGATCGAAGCAAAGTCGGTACTCAACTGCTGCACCAAGTATCACGCATCCGATGATGACGTCTTTCGGGCGCGGTGCATCTCGATCAAGGAAGAGCGGGCCGAACTGGTCAAGCATCACTTGAACGTGCTGTGGGCGGATTTCTTCAAACCGCCTCATGTCGAGCAGTTCCCCAATCTGCACGACCTCTTCTGGCGGGCGACAAAGGCCGCCGGCGATGCCAAAAAGTCAATGGACCCTGCAGTCTCGGAGGGTCTGATCTCGCTGATCCAGGAGATCTCAGATATCTTCTGGCAAACTGAAGCATCCAAGGCCGCCGGGGTCTACCCACCCAGCTAGACAGCCCTGCCAGGAAAACAAGAGTCGTAAACAAGAGTCTGGGGGGGGCCCGCGCGGGCCCGAGCGGGGGGGGGCGGCCGACCCCAAAAAGCGGGGGGGCGCCGGGGGGGGGGAGGCGATGGGGGGTTGGGGTTGGGTGGGGGGGGACGCCGCGGGGGGGGGGGGCCCGGTT
>JASJHC010000344.1:0-3973 GCA_033791245.1 Acidimicrobiia bacterium
GTGTCCTTGCTAACCAGCACCGTTCGCGTTCTCGTAGACTCCGGTTGATCGAACGCCTCACTCTTGATTGGCGCCGGAAACGCAGTGTGAATTTTGCCGATCTTGTCACCTCCAATGAGGGTGCAGACGCGATCCTGCACGCACTAGCGCAGCTCCCCCCTATAGATCAGGAACTCATACGGCTGTCATCCTTTGAGGGGCTCACCAACACCGAGATCGGAATTGTCCTAGATCTTCGACCAGACAGGGTTCCAGATCGCCGTTATTCGGCACGCAAACGCCTCGAGCGGCAACTGAATCTTACAAAAACGGACGATGATGTCGACGAGGTGGACACATCTATATCAGACACCAGCCAGGGGGACGAACCGGGAGAATCAGGGGGTGCGTGTGCCCAACCATAACCAAGACCCATACGAGCTGCTGCGCCGATCCGATCCCGCACCGCTCAAAGACATGCCCGGTCCCGAATCGGCTTTCGGTCAACGCGTCAAAGCAGCAGCCAAATCTGGTGTCCCCGTCGTGCAGCAGCGGAAGAGACGAGTCCCGACCGTGGCCATTGCGGCCGCGGCGGCACTGGCCGGCGTCGCAGCCGCCTACTACCTCACCCGACCCGCCACAGAACCCAGCGTCGTCGTCTGCTACCAAGCCGCCACACTCGACGCGACACGAGAAGCAGTCGCCGCTCCACCAGCGCTGACTACCGCAGCCTGCGAGCAGCCCTGGATTGACGGCACACTCAAATCCGACACCCTGGGCGAGGGGGAGATTCCACCACTCGTCGGTTGCGTCAACGACACCGGCACCCTCTGGGTCTTTCCAAGCAACTACGCATCCCTATGCAAAGATCTTGGCCTCGCCAACCACGAACCAACCGGCACCCCAGACGACAGCACCACCCTCATGGGACTCCTCAGCGACATGATCAACCTTGGAGAGTGCCTCTCGATCGCCGACGCTCAACAAGAAATCACTCAAATCCTTGACACAAACGACCTGACACTATGGCAAATCAATGTCGTCACCGCCCCCACCGACGAACGGCCGTGCGCCAGCTTCAGCCTCGATGCCCCAACCAAGACAATCAACCTCGTACCCATCCCCACACCCCCACAAAACGAAAACTGACGACAGTCCCCACGAACGAGCGGGAGTGGGCTGCTGACCGGTGCCAACGCCAGATTGGCGAACCCGGTGTCAATGGTGGCCAGCGGAGAATCACCACGGCAATCAGGCCGCTCCTTTCACCGGCCCGACCGGGTCTCTCTGCCCCCTTTTTACAGAGGTCGGCGACAAGGCTGCCCCGCCGGACACAGACGAAGTAGGAGTGTTCCAAAGAGGAGACCAGTTTCGAAGGGGACGATGGTGACCCACCGGTCGATCGACCAAAATGTGGATGTCGCGCGGCGTTTTGCTAGAAGGAGGACACATGGACATGGAAAGTGCGGCTAACGGCAAATCTCGGCTGATACTGGGGTTTGTGATTCTGGCAACTATGGCGGTGGTGTTGGCAACCTTGCCCGCTACGACACCGCGGGCGGAGGGTATGTGCTCCAACCTGTATGCAGCAGACCCTATCGATCCCTACTGGGGTCTGGAGTACACGCCGGATGTAAACACATGCGACCAGGACGACTACTACCGGGGCAAGGTAAAGGATCCGTACACTGACCAGTCTTGTGTCTGGGTGCAGTTCAAGGAAGGCACAACCGTGTACACCCAGGGAATCTCCTGCAATTCAACCGGTAGCAACTACACGTTCTCGGATCAGAACGGCGATCATTGGAGCACCATTAGGATCTGTCGCAACCAAGGCTGCGACCCAACCGGGGCTTGGGGCTACTTCACCACGGACTATTAGATCGATGCAGCATCTCGATCTTCGTCACCGATTCGTCCTTGTCTTGGTTGTGACACTGGCCGCCAGTGGATGTACTGTCTCCGCCTCGTCGGAGACAGTACAGTCCTCAGCGCCACCCCCTGGGCAGTCGACTGCTCCTTCGATCAACCCGAGCAGTGGCTCGGTCGGTCAATCCACTGAGGCACCGGATTCTCATCCCGACGAAGCACTGATTGAGGAAGCGGACGACGAACCACCGAGATCTCCAATTGAGACCGCTATAGCCTATATGCGGCTCACGTCAGAGCAGGTTCAGAATCTGACCATTGCGTTGCAGCGGCAATACGAAGAGGACCTCGCAGTCTGTATGCGACGCGAAGGGTTCGTCTACATACCGGTTGATGTAACACAGCCAGCTCTGCTGGCGCGTCCTGAGGGAATGCCAGAAACCGAGGACGAGTTCCGCGACCGGTACGGCTACGGTGTGGCCTTCAATGCTCGGTTGGCGTTGGAACCAATCACGGCCACATTCATCGATCCAAATGTGGGAACTGTCGAAGCCATGGACCAACCAGGCCGCGACGCTTACAACGACCAACTAGGTACATGCCATCGCCAGTTGCAGGAGAACGTAACGAGTCCGCTCGATCCACCACGCCAGAGCGAAGGCGAGCAAGCCAGCCTCGAACTGTGGCTTATCGAACAACTCGACACCCTGGACCAAGCAATCGCCAAAGACAGTCGAATAATCGCAGCTGTCGACAGCTGGTCTCGCTGTATGAGCAACGAAGGCTTTGATGTCGCGTCGCCCGAAGCAGCGATTCAACGCGTCAACGAGGAGGCCGTGCCCATTCTCGACAGCATGAACCAAGGGCTCACGGACGAACTCGATCGAGCACTGGAAGACCTGCAGGTCTATGAACTTCAGGTCTCGGATGCCGACCGCAGGTGCACCATCGACGTAGAACTCCAGGACATCACGCAGGCGGTGCGATTCGAGATTGAAACGGAGTTCCTCGAAGAACATGGTGATCGAGTCGCTCTGCTCAACGCTGAGAAGAATGCGCTCCTCGAGGAATACAGAGATATTCTCGATCAGTAGAAGCGAACCGAGACTGAGCGGCTCCGGGGTCTGTTCGGGAGAGCCGCAGCACCCGGTCGCTGAGGCTGGCGTCGGACCCCCACCTCGCCAAACCCGAATCAGATCGAGCCTTTTGAGCAGGTGTAGGCGGCGGTTGCTTTCGCCACATCTTCGTCGCCGCATCCGGGCCCGCCGAAGATCACGTCATCGCCTAAGAGCATCGGATTACAGGACCTGTCGTTGGGTTGGTGATTGTCCGGTCGCGCAACCTTGCTTTGCACCGTGTTCCGCCACCGAGGGTCTGGCGCTCGATGTCGCTATGAAGTTGGACCGGCGCTGGCCGGCGGCGTGATCGGGCATGACTTTGTGGAGCATGAGCCAGAAAGGGACTTCGTCGTCTCTGGGACCAAGGCTCACACCACACGGTTCAACGCCACTGGGCCAAACGGCCCTGGTTGCCGACAACGCGTCGTGAGATCGTGCCAGGGATGAACGTGATGCATCTCTGGAAGCCTGACGACAGGACTCGAGAACGGCTCCTGCGTTGGATCAGGATCGTTCTCCTGATCTCGCTCCTGCCTTGGATAGTGACGGGCTTGCGCCCGTTCGAGTCCGCGAGGTTCTTGATGCAACTCGGTGTCGGCGCGGTCGCTGCGATCGTGGCCGTGAAGTACTACAGGCGCCGCATGAACGCGCGTGTCCGTGCCCGGTTCACGGAGGGCCGCTCGATGCCGGTTAGGGCAGTAGCCAAGTTCGTGCTCGGGTATGGCGAGGTCTTGGCGGGGTTCTACGCAATGATGGCTGTCCTCGGGATCTTCGGCGTTATCGAGCTCTTCATTCAATAGCCAGCACGGTGGCAATCGTCACATGTGCCTCGACTCCCTGCGGCCACCCGCCAACCAACCCACCCGAGATCACCAGATATGGAGGCATAACGCCCCGATCCTCAGGTGAGCGGGAACGAAGCCTCTTTGTGTCAAGTGGTTGTTTTTGGGCGCGTGGGGTCTAGCCGGTGATCCGGCGGGGGTGTAGGTTTGGGGGTGGCCCGGGGT
>JASJHC010000345.1:0-8200 GCA_033791245.1 Acidimicrobiia bacterium
TCACAGATGATCTCTGGGTTGAAGGCTGCTGATGTGGAGGTGGATCGCAAGATGCTGGCCGACATGGCAGTAGCCGATCCTGAGGCCTTCGCCCAACTGGTCGAGGTATCTCGATCAGTCAAAGCGTAGGTGAGCGGGGGAGTGGCGTGATCACGTCGCTGCGCAACCCCCAGATAATCGCAGCACGTCGACTACAACGTCGGCGGGAGAGAAGGGCCACCGGTCGCACTGCGATCGAGGGTCCTTTTCTGTTGGAGGAAGCACTAGGTGGCGGCGTGACGGTCCACGAGATCTTTGCGCTCCGCGACGACGAGACCGCCGCCAGGCTCTCCAACCAGGCCGGTTTGCCCGTGACGGCGGTGTCGGCCGATGTGTTGTCCGGGGTAGCAACGAGCCTCAATCCACGCGGTCCGGTCTCAATAATCTCGATCCCAGAGCCCACGGAGATCGAGCCCGTCGATTCGCTTGTGTTGTGGGATATTGCCGATCCAGGCAACGCCGGCACGATGGTCAGGACTGCAGCCGCGTTTGGGTTTCAGGTGCTGGCCACAGCTGACACAGTCGACCTGTGGTCACCCAAGGTGCTGCGCGCCGGCGTTGGGGGTCATTTTCGGACCAATGTGATCGAAGGTCTAACAGCAAGCTTCGAGGAGGTTGTCGCCGCAGGGCTAGCGCCCATCGTGGCCGCCGCCGATGGCGTCGACGTGAACGCGGCGTCACTATCGGACAAGGGACCTGCCGCTCTGATCGTCGGCAACGAGGCACATGGGGTGCCAGGGGAGGTATCCAAGGCATCGGGTGTGTTGAATGTGGCGCTGCCGATGCCAGGCGGTAGCGAAAGCCTGAACGCTGCTGTGTCCGCCGGGATCTTGATGTACCTTCGCGTGGCGCAGCGCATGGAATAGGTGAGGCTTTCTTGCATTTGTCAGTACCGCTCGATACCGTTGCCGCCATGAGATTCTCACCGCGACGTCGGTTCAGCTTTATCGGGCCCGAAGCCCGGGCGAGTCGTGTGTCGTGAACTAGGTTCACCTGCAACCCTCTCGCCCGGAGTGCCGCTCCGGGCCTTTTTTATGAGTACCCCGCCCACCGATGGATCATCAGCCATGAACAGACCCAGCATCACAGCCGACCCGCCAGTCGGCACAGAGCCGACGCACAGGAGCACGTATGGACGACGCGACTAACGTGACCGACCCCATGAATCTTGCTCGAACGCTCGAGACGTTACGCACCGCCGCTATCACCGGAGTGGCTGAAGCGGCGGATCTTGAGGCACTCGCATCAATCGAGGCAAGCTCGATCGGAAGAGAGTCTCCAATTGCAGCCGCACGGCGCAATCTGGGCAAGATGGCGACTGACGAACGACGCGACGCGGGCCGTCTCATCAACGAGGTCGCCAAGGGTATCTCGACCATCATCGGAGACCGTCGTGATGAACTACAGGCGGAAGCCAGCGCGGCGGCCATCAAGGCCGAGGCCATCGATGTCACTGTTGACTACGCAGAGATGGCGACGGGCCGTCTTCACCTGATCCAACAGGTCACCGACGAGGTTTGCGACATCTTCGTCGGTCTCGGCTATCACATTGCTGAAGGGCCCGAAGCTGAGCTGGCTTGGTATAACTTTGACGCTCTAAACACACCTCTAGCCCACCCCGCACGGCTTGGCATGGACACCATGTACGTGGACTACGGCGAAGAAGAGGACGGAATGGTGTTGCGCTCCCACACGTCACCAATCCAGGCGAGGTACATGGAACTGCACGACCCACCCGTCTACCTCGTTGCTCCCGGTAAGGCGTATCGCAATGACACCATTGACGCTTCTCATCTCCCGGTGTTTCATCAGATAGAAGGGTTGGCGGTCGACGTGTCGATAACATTCTCTGATCTGAAGGGAACGCTGGCTGAATTCGCCAGGCAGTTCTTTGGCTCAGGAACTCGGGTACGGATGCGCCCTCACTTCTTTCCGTTCACCGAACCATCGGCGGAGTTGGATGTCTCCTGCTTCAACTGCGATGGGTCAGGATCGAGCTGCCGGGTCTGCAAGGGCGTTGGATGGCTGGAGATGATCGGCTGCGGCATGGTCGACCCCAACGTTTTTGCGGCAGTCGGCTACGACCCTGAAACTGTTTCTGGCTTCGCTTTTGGCATGGGCGTTGAGCGCCTGGCGATGGAGCGGCACGGCATCGATTCAATAAGACACTTCGTGGACAACGATGTCCGCTTCCTCAACCAATTCCCGGGATAAGTGATGAGAGTCTCTCTGAACTGGCTAAAAGAATATGTAGACGTACCAACCAGTGACCCCGACGAGTTGGCTCGAGCGTTTGACATGCTTGGTCATGCTGTCGAGGAAGTCGAGCACTACACCGTTGGCTGGACCGACGTCGTAATCGGAAAGGTCCTGACTGTCGAAGCCCACCCCAACGCCGACAACGTACGGGTTACCCAAGTCGACATCGGTGATGGTCAGCAGCATCAAATCATCTGCGGAGCATGGAACTTCGGTGCTGGTGCAGTCGTGCCCGTGGCGATCCCGGGTGCAGTGCTGCCTGGTGACTTTGAAATAGGCACCCGTACGATTCGCGGTGTCGATTCCCACGGAATGATCTGCTCGGAGCGCGAACTTGGTCTCGGCGAGCTCCATGAGGGGATCATGGTGTTGCACGATGACGCCCCCATCGGCCAACCATTCGAGTCAATCCTCGAGTTGCCGGATGTGGTCTTCGATCTGGAGATCACAAGCAATAGGCCTGACGCCATGGGGATGGTCGGCATCGCTCGTGAACTTGCTGCCTGGTTCGAGATACCGTTCACCTATCCCGACGTGAGCCTCAGCACAATTCCCGGCACGCCTGCATTGGCAGTAACGATTGCTGCTGCGGACGGGTGCAACCGGTTCGTCGCAAGAGAGATACAGGACGTTGCGATCAGGTCCGCACCACTGTGGATGAGAGAACGCCTCCGCAAGGCAGGGATTCGTGCTATCTCGAATGTTGTCGACGTCAGCAACTACGTGATGATCGAGATGGGGCATCCGATGCATGCCTTCGATGCTGATGCCATCGCCGGCGAGCAGCTTGAAGTGAGGTGGGCCCAGCCGGGCGAGACTCTGCAGACACTCGACGGCGTGGAACGTTCGCTTTCCGAAAACGACCTGGTGATCGTGGATGCCGATGGGCCCACGTCGCTTGCCGCCGTAATGGGTGGAGCTCGCTCGGAGGTTGTTGCCGATACGCATCGTGTCATCATGGAAGCGGCCTCTTGGGACCCGCCGACGGTGATGTACACGTCGCGTCGTCACGACCTGAGATCCGAGGCTTCGGCACGTTTCGAACGTGGCGTTGATCCGAATCTTGCCCCGGACGCCAATGCCCGCGCCTGCAAGCTGTTGTTGGAGATCGCGGGAGGAGGGATTCTCGAAGACGTCATCGATGTGAACGTGAACCCAATCGTTCCGTGGACCGTTGAACTGACCAGTCGACAGTTAGCCCGATTGCTCGGCGAGAGCCCCACCTTGCAGCAATCGGCGCAGTTGCTCCGCCGTCTTGAGCTGGGGGTCGAGGGGTTGGATCCGCTCGTCGTAACGGTTCCGACCAATCGCCCCGACCTGACCCGGCCGGCGGATCTGGTGGAAGAGATCGCACGCCTCGCAGACTTCGATACATTCGATGAGACCGTGCCCACGGGGCCTGCCGGTGGGCTGCTCATCGAACAGAAGCGGGCCCGGCTCGTCCATAACGTGGCGCGGGGCCTGGGACTGATGCAGGCGATAAATCTGCCATTCGTTGCTACGGAGGAGCTAGTCGCTTTCGGTGACGGTGAAGAACCGAGCAATGTCGTGACGGTCCGCAATCCTCTTCGCGAAGACCAATCAAAGTTGCGCCAGAGCCTGATCCCGGGTCTGCTGCGCAATCTGCGAGACAACAGAAACCGGGGGAGCGTCTCGGTTGGATTGTTCGAGACCGGGCGGGTCTTCTTCTCCCGCCCCTGGAGCGATGACCCACGAGTTCCAGAGCAGCCGGAGCGATTGGCCGCTGCAATGATCGGTCCCTTCGGCGATTCACGTCTCGGTGACGGTGCCGCGGCTGCCGATGCCGCGGCTGCTTTGGCGGTGACCCAAGCCATTGCCCAGGGATTAGGAGTCACTATCGAACGGCGCCAGGGGACCGTTGCCGGTTTCCATCCAACCCGGACTGCCCAGCTGCTGATCGACGGTGAAGTAGTCGGCGTGGCCGGTGAACTGCACCCCAGCGTTTCCGAAATGTTCGAGCTCGAAGGCCGAGTCGCCGTGGTGGAACTTGATCTCCAGCCCGTCGTCGCCGCACGCGACAGCGTGCAGATGGCACAGCTGTCCACCTACCCACACGTCGATTTTGATTTGTCATTTGAGGTGGCGACCGATACGGCGGCCGATGATCTGTTGGCGGCGACCAAGGCTGTCTCTCCGCTATTGGAGAAGGCAACGATCTTTGATGACTACCGCGGCGGGGAGTCGGGGCAACGGGCCGTTGCTATCCGCTACCGATTGCGTGCTCCGGATCGGACCTTGGATGCCGACGAGATTGCGGTGGAGAGAAGCAAGATGATTCAAATGGCCGTCGACCACGGTGCGGAACTACGTGGCGGCTCGTAGCAGATGGAGGCAACGTGTCTGACTTTCTGATGGTGACTGATCTCGGGGACGCTGGCCTGACCGAGACGCTGCGTCTTGCGGCTGATTCGAAACGCGATCTGGCCTCCTACGCCGGTCGAATGCAGGGTCAGAAGGTTGGCCTGTTTTTTGAGAAGCCTTCGACGCGGACCCGAGTGTCCTGCGAGGTAGCCACAGTCGAATTGGGGGCGCATCCGGTCGTTCTCAAGGCTGACGAGGTTGGGCTCGGCAAGCGGGAGGCGGTCGAGGATGTCGGGCGGGTTCTCGATCGGTATCTCGACGTCTTGGCCTTCCGGGTCTTCGATCATGGCAATCTGGTCAAGATTGGGGAGAGCTCTGTCGCTCCAGTTATCAACTTGCTTTCGGACAGGTCGCACCCGTGCCAAGCGCTCGCCGATCTGCAGACCATCGCCGAGCACATGCCCCTGAACGAAGCCAAGGTCGCCTACATCGGCGATGGGAACAATGTGTGTCACAGTCTGATGCTGGCCGGGGCAATGAGCGGAATGGATATCCGTGTCGCGGGACCGATCGGCTATGCACCGGGCGCTGACATCGTCGCAGAGGCGACGGCAATAGGTTCGGGGACCGGTGGCGACATAATGGTCACCAACGACGTTGCAGAGGCTGTGGCTGGCGCTGACGTTGTCTACACAGACGTCTGGACATCCATGGGCCAGGAGAGCGAAGCAGAAGACCGCATCGAGATGCTGATGCCGTTCCAGGTAACCCAGGACCTGTTCGAGAGCGCTGCCGACGATGCGATCTTCATGCATTGTCTTCCCGCCCATCGTGGTGAAGAAGTCACCCATGGGGTCTTGGAGCACAGCCGCTCCCGAATCTTCGACCAGGCGGAGAACCGCATGCATTCGTTCCGTGGGTTGCTGCTCTATCTGACCAGGTGACCAATACCGACTTCGAATCGCTCTTGGGCGGTGGTGTTCTCGCTATTGCCGAGGGCATAATCGGCTGGACCGTGGAGTCGGCGATCGGCGGGGCGACGACGGCGGTCACGATCATCGAGACGGAGGCCTACGCAGGGGCGGACGACCCCGCGAGCCATGCCTACAGGGGACTGACCAAGCGCAACGGCGTCATGTTCGGCCCTCCTGGGTTCTTGTATGTATACCTGTCGTACGGAATCCACTGGTGCATGAATGTGGTGGCGGGCGAGGAAGGTCTTCCCCATGCAGTGCTCCTTCGTGGCGGCGAACCAACCGTCGGGCGTGATCTCATGGTGGAACGCCGCGGCCGCCGGACAGATCTCACCAACGGTCCTGGCAAGTTGTGCCAGGCCCTTGGGGTGGTTGGCGAATATGACGGCACCGCTCTTCGCCATGGCGCAGTGCGAATCAAGCCGGGCCCTGGTATCGGCGATCGTACGATTCTGCGGACGCCACGCATCGGGATCGGCAAGGCGGTGGAGCGACCGTGGCGGTTCACCGCGACCGAGTAGCGCTAATCTCCGCGTCACGATGAGAACACCCGAACAGCAACTCGAATACTTGACCGAGGGCATCGACACCATTGTGCCGGCCCATGAACTACTGGACCGGATCAAGCTGGGCGTTCCGTTGCGCGCCAAACTGGGGGTCGATCCCACGGCTCCAGATGTCACCCTCGGCTGGGCGGTGGTGTTTGAGCGCCTCCGCCGCTTCCAGGAATGTGGTCACACCGCGGTGCTAATCATCGGTGACTTCACTGCGCAGGTCGGCGATCCCACCGGGAAGAGCCAGACCCGGCGCCGGTTGGACGCCGCCGAAGTCGGTGGCAATGTCAGCGGCGTCCTGGACACGATTAAGGGCCTGCTCCGACCCGACAACCTCGAAGTGCGTCACAATTCGGAGTGGCTCGGCAGTATGGACATGCACGATGTACTGGACCTGACCTCGCAGTTCACCGTGTCACGGATCATGGACCGCGATGACTTCAGCAAGCGGTGGGAAGCACATGAACCTATCTCGATGATCGAGTTTATGTATCCGCTGCTCCAGGGCATGGATTCGGTTTCGGTACGCGCTGACATCGAATTGGGAGGCAGTGACCAGCTCTTCAACAACTTGGTCGGCCGTGATCTTCAGGAGCGCAAGGGCCAGCGGGGCCAAATGGTGATGACAGTGCCGCTTCTCGTCGGTACCGATGGTCACAAGAAGATGTCACAGTCGATTGGCAACTACATCTCGGTTAACGACGAACCTGGTGAGATGTTTGGCAAGACGATGAGCATTCCCGATGAGGCGATGGAGCAGTGGTTCCTGCTGGCTGCCGGTAAGACGGAGAGCGAGGTTGCCGCAATCGTGGCGGGTCTTGCTGATGGTTCGATGCATCCGGGGGAGACGAAGCGACAGCTGGCCCGCGACATAGTTGGTATCTACTGGGGAGCCGAAGCAGCTACTGAAGCTGAAGCCGGTTTCGATCGGCTCTTCAAACAGCACTCTGCGCCCGCGGACATGCCGACGCATAGGTTGCCGTCCGACGACGAGATCTGGATCCCCATGCTTGCGCAGGAGGCGGACCTGGTTTCATCCAACTCGGAAGGTCGACGAATGGTCGCCCAGGGCGCAGTCAAGATCGACGGAGCAAAGATTGACACAGACACAGTGGCGCGCCGGGAACTGATCGGCAAGGTTCTGCAAGTAGGCAAGAGGCGTTTCGTGAGATTGGTCGACTGATGCAGAGTCTGCGCAACGTTATTGCAGACGTTCTCGTCGGCGTAGTCCTGGTCGCAGTGGCGTTCTGGTTGCTGCGAGGTGTCTTCCGGATGGTGTACTGGGGCGTCTCAACTGTCTTGGTCGTCGTTGTGGTCGTATTCGTGTTTCGGATAGCAGCCAAGCTGCGCGGCTAACCGTACGAATGTGGCCCGCCCCTGCATGGGACGGGCCACAGCCGATAGGGTCTCCGAGTCTGTTTCTAGGCTGCAACTACCCCGTTTGTCAGACGACGGCGTCCGCTCTCATAGCCGAGTAGCGCACCACCGAGTCCGAGAAACAACAGGCCGATGAGAACCGCGGTCTCGATTTCCATGCCGGTAACCGGCAGGATCTCAATGATTCCGAAGTCGGCATCGAGGAAGCTCTCGTCGTCGAGAACCGTCACGGTATACGTCCCGACTGTGGTCAACGCATGGTTGTCAGGCAGTGACGAGGTGAGGATCTCAACCACGTAAGTGCCGGCGTCGAGGCCCGCGAACAGGTACTTGCCGTCATCGTTGGTGGTCTGGGTCGAGGTGACACTGGTCGCTTGGTTAGTGATGCGCACGATGGCACCAACAACCGGGAGCTCGTCCGCATCCTGCACCTCATCGTCGTCCTTGTCGTACCAGACGTAGTCGCCAATTTCCGAGGATGCTTCGTCGATCGCGATTGCGGTAACGACCGCATCATCCCAGTCGTCGCCTTCACCGTCGCCGGGGACTGAGTCGCTGTCTTCCTCGTTGGCGGCGGTGACCTCGGCGACATTGGTAAATATGCCGATGTCATCGACGGTGACTACGAATTCCATTGCCACCGAGCCGCCGACGGCAAGGTTGCCGATGGTCCAG
>JASJHC010000346.1:0-3446 GCA_033791245.1 Acidimicrobiia bacterium
GGTGCCACCGGTGACAACGACCCGAATCGTGCTGTCTCCGACCGCCGCCCGGTCCGCCACCCAGGCCTCCATGTCTGTCCGGTCCGGCAGGGCAATACCGAGAGCCGCTGCAGAACGTTCGAGCCTGTCGAGATGTTGCACTTGCCGGAACGCAACTCCGCCATAGGAGCGCAGTGATTCAAAGCACCCAAAGCCACGAAGTAGCGCAATGTCAAAGATCGAAATCCTGGCGTCGCTTGCTTCGACCCGCTCGCCATCCATCAATACGTAACCAATAACGTTCATAGGCCGGAGAGTAACCGGAGGCAGGGACACTGGGCTGCCGTCGGGTAGGTTGGCAAGCAGAACTGACTCAGGCAGCAGACGAGGCGTCATTGCGCATGCTGGGGAGACTCGGGTTCACAGATGACAATCGCTTCGAGGAGTTCGGCGCCCCGCAAGTGCAACTGCGGCTGACACGACCGCCGGCGGGATAGCGCCTACGTCCGGGCCAGCTGCGCAATAACGGGCTGCATCGCCTCGAGATGGTGCGCCCCAATCACAAAGTAGGAAAGGCCGTACCTCTCTCTGCGTTCGAGCAGCGTGTCTTTGATTTCCTCTGCCGAACCGACCAACACGTTTGGCGACAACCGGATCTGCGACGGCATTGCGCCGGTCTTTGCCGCAAGGTCGTTCACCACTGCATCCGAGGCGGCTTTGACCGCAATGTGATGAATCATCACGCTCAGCTCGACTTCATCAAACCGTTCCCCTGCACCCTCTTTGATCCAGCCGAGCTGGGCTTCAATCCTGGCACCAAATTCGGCCGTGTCAGCATCGAAGGTGTCAAAGCTTCTTCCCCCCGGCTTGAGCGGATTGATGCTGATGATGTCGGCTTGGCGCCCGGCCAGCCGCAGCATGCGAGGACCACCTCCGGCGATGAGGAGAGGCGGATGGGGGCGCTGTATGGGTCGTGGGCCGACCAGCTTGTTCAGCTGATAGTGGTCACCGCTGTAGCTGAATGGCTTGCCACCCCAGAGACCCTTGATGACCGTGATCGCTTCCTCCAGACGATCGACGCGGACCCCTGGCGGGTCGTAGGCCATCCCCGCGGCTTGGTACTGGTCTGCAATCCATCCCGTTCCCAAGCCCAGCTCGAAGCGACCGCCCGACAAGATATCAATGGTCGCAGCCTCTTTGGCCAGCGCCGCGGGGTGGCGATAGTCGTTGGCGATAACCATGGGAGAGACACGCATCGCCGGTGCTATCTCGGCCGCAGTCGCCAGCAGCGGCAGGACCGCCAGCCGTGGCCCGATGTGATCCGGCGACACGATTGTCGAATACCCGGCTGCTTCTGCCCGGCGCACCGCAGATAGGAAATCGTCCCTGCCCTTGCTGGTACCGACGTTCAATCCAAATCGAAAAGGTCTGTTTCCCATCGATCGGACTGTAGCGGAGGGTGATGGTTGGGCGACAGAATCTGTCATGCCCCGTTGATATGTTGGTGAGACTTCCCGACCTGGCAACAAGATCGCCTTGGAGCGTGTGATGGAAACCGCACCGCGGTACGACACAGATCGCTACACCACTCTCGACAAGTGGCAAACAGTGCGCTGCGCCGTCCACCTCGAAATGCTCGACGATGTGGACCTGATGGACCGGGCGGAGGAATGGACCTTCGACGGTGCCTCATCAATGGCCAACTGGCTGGTCAACCGCTACGGCCTATCTCACCACACCGCATCCGAGTGGACCCGGGTCGCTCATGCGATTCAGGAACTTCCTGCGATCCGAGCCACCTATGCGGCGGGGCGGATGTCGTGGGACCAGGTGCGCACCGCAACCCGCTACGCAACACCCGAAACCGACGACGAGATCGCCGAGGACGCTCCCGGCATGTCCGTACGCGAGCTCGGCCGCAAGGCCAGGGAGATCAAGCTACGAGACGTTCAAGAGGTCCATCGCACCCGTCACTTCACCTGGAAGTTCGATGAGGAGAACCCAGTTCTGTGGTTCAAAGGCAAGATGGTCGCCTCAGATGGCGTCGAATTCGTCAAGGCGATCACTCGCCTTGCCAACGTGGCCCCCGCCGAGCCCGGCGGCACCTACGAGTCATTCGAGGCACGCAGTCTCGATGCGCTGCTGATGCTTGCTTCACAGTCCCGAGGTGCGGATACCGACCCCGATCGGGTAACAGCCGTTGTACACATCCCCCTTGCGGTGCTCACCGACGACGAGGGTCAGGCTGAGTTCGAAGAAGGATCCCCGATGCTCGCCGAAACCGCCCGTCGGCTGCTCTGCGATGCTCGGCTCCAGATCAACATCGAGGACGACCAGGACTCTGTGATCGGGGTAGGTCGTACGACCCGCATCATCCCGGCCTGGTTGGCTCGCCCCCTCCGGAAACGAGACAACGGGTGCCGCTATCCGGGCTGCGCACGGACCCGATGGATCCATTTCCACCACTTGGTCCACTGGGCGCACGGCGGACCCACCGACCTCGACAACTTGATTTCGCTCTGCCTGTTTCATCATCGGCTCGTCCACGAGGACGGATGGAAGATCTCTGGTGACCCGAACGGCGAAGTGGTCTGGATACGCCCTGGAGGCATGCCATTCATCCCCAGCGACCGCGACAAGTGGGCGGCCAAACATGGGGTAAGAATGCTCGATGGCTTCTCTATCCCCGACCACCTCAGAACCCGGGACCCTGACGACACTTCCTAGCTGGCGGAGTCGCCTAGTCCGTGAAACGGTTGGTGATCGGGAGCCGCCGATCCTTGCCGAACGCCTTCTGCGTGATGCGCACCCCTGGGGCCGACTGGCGGCGCTTGTATTCGTTGCGGTCAACCATGCGTGCCACCCGCGCCACCAACTCTGGATCAAAGCCCTCGCTGACTATCACATCGGGAGCCTCATCCAACTCGATGTAACGGCGCAGAATCCCGTCGAGCACGTCGTACTCGGGCAGCGAGTCGGTGTCCTTTTGGTCGGGACGCAACTCTGCCGAGGGTGGCTTGTTGATTGTCGCCCACGGAATTACCTCGCCATAACGGTTGCGCCATTCCGACAGTCGATATACAACGGTCTTGAAGACATCCTTGAGCGGGGCATAGCCACCGGCCATATCTCCATACAGCGTCGCATATCCCACGGCCATCTCCGACTTGTTGCCAGTGGTGACCACCATGCCACCAAACTTGTTCGAGACCGCCATCACGATCACACCACGGATCCTGGCCTGGAGGTTCTCCTCCGCAACATCGAATTCGGTGCCCTCGAACACCGGGCCAAGCGCCGCAACAAACTCGCCAAAAACGCCTTCAATGGAGATCTCGTCGATACGACACCCGAGATTCCGCGCCAGCTCCACCGAGTGATTGACCGAACCATCTGAACTGAACCGAGTCGGCATAGTGATCCCCCGCACCGCATCCGGCCCCAGCGCATCAACCGCTATCGCCGCC
>JASJHC010000347.1:0-3168 GCA_033791245.1 Acidimicrobiia bacterium
AGAAACGTTGATCTTGTCGTAGCCAGCTGCCGCTATTGCCGAGAGGGCGGCAGCACGCAGATTCTGGTCGTCGACCCCAACTGTCAGCGCGCTCGGGTCAACAGGTATTCCCGCTGCGAGCGCTTCGCTGGCACCAATCGCTGCGGAGCGATCGGTTTCGGAAGCCACGACCCCTGCAAGGTAGATCGTCCCGGTGCGCTCTTCGACCATGACCGCGGCGTAGCCAAGTCCATCGAGGACTGCACGAATCTGGTCGACAGCACCCGACTCTGTCGCAACGCTGGCCACCGTGGTCGATGTTGTCGGGGCGACTGTCTGGGCCGTGTTATCGAGCCTGAAGAACAACAGCCAGGCGACCGCAGCGACGGCTACTACCGCGGTGAGTATGGCGAAAATCGGGAATGGCTTGGTGTGCTCGGGCCGGACCCGTTCGATATCCCGGTAGGCCTGGTGAGCGTGGCGGCGCCTTCGCTCCAAGACCTCTTCTTCTACTGGCCTCGGTTCTGGCTCTGGCAACGGGCGCCTGACAACAGAAGACTCTCGGCGACCGCGGGTTGCCGCCAGGTCTGCCTCACGGCTGCTGAATGGAGTTGCCTCTGGAGTCAGTCCTTCTGGCTTCGGAGCTAAAGCGGGCGGTTGTGCTTGTTGAGGCTCGGCGACCTCGGTATCCAAGTCCACGGACCTATCGACCGGTTCGATCGGTATCGGCTCCGAGTCTGGCTCCGGCTCAGCCACATCGTCAACCACAGGGGGACGGGTAGTTGGGGGTGGTGGCGGTGGCGGTTGCGGCGGTGCGACGCCTTCAGCGGGCGTGAGCAGACTGGCCCGGAGGGTTTCGCCGACAGATCGGGGCTGCTCAGACTCGGAAACAGGAGCGGGTGAGTCAGGGACTCGGTCGTCGAGGTCCGCACTGACCTGTTCCTTGAGTTTGGCCAATTCTTCTCGGTTCTCAGACAACTCATCAAATAGACGATTACGTACATCCTCGTCTTTGGCATCGCGCAGATCGTTCCAGAGCCGGTGCTGCCTCTCGGTGAGCGCGACTAAACGGGCGACATCGTCGCCGTTGTCATCCGCCGAGGAGAATCCGTCGTTGTCCACTGCCACCCCTTCAACTGTCGCACGTGGGACCTAAGAGGCTATCGACCACTTATTCCGATTCCTAAACCCAGATTGTTGCGATTGAGTAGGTTGGAATACGCGGAGACATCTAGCGGAGGGACCTGGAGATGAACCCGGTAGCGAAGGACCTAGCTGGGGCCGACTTCAGCGGACCAACCAAAGACTGCGACATGGTGATGAAGGGCGGTATCACCAGCGGAGTCATCTACCCGCTGGCAGTGTGTCACCTTGGCCAAAAATACCGACTGCGCAACATCGGTGGCGCCTCGGCTGGTGCGATCGCTGCCGGTGCGGCGGCGGCTGCTGAGTACGGTCGTGACAACGGTGGCTACGGGAGACTGGCCGAGATTCCCAGCCAGGTTGGCGGGATACTCGATCGATTGTTCCAGCCCACCAAGGCAACGAGGCCGGCCATGCGGGTATTGCTGGCTGCTGTGGAGCCACGCCGAACCTCTCGCCGCATCCTGGGGACACTGCTGACATTGCTGCGATGGCGGGTCTTGTGGTTCCTCCTGGGATTCCTCCTCGTTGCAGGGATTGTGGTGGCTGGGAGCGCACTCACCTCCGACCTGTCGTGGACGACCGCCCTCCGTTCATCGCTCGTATCGATTGTGCTGCTCGCTATCCCCGCCGGAGTCGCCGCCGCCGCACTCGGATTAGTGCTTGTGGTTTTGCGAGAGGCACCCAAGAACTACTTCGGCTTGGCCAGCGGAATGACCACGGATTCCCGGCAGGGTGATGCCTTGACACCATGGATGCACACCCAGCTTCAGTATGTGGCGGGGCGCAGCGTCGCCGATCCCCCTCTGACATTTGGTGACCTGTGGGGCGAGGCAGCTACCGCGGATTGGATGGATGAAGGGCCAGCCGGCGCCGAACGCCTCATCAACCTCGAGATGACAACAACGAATCTCACTGAGGGGATGCCGTACCGGATCCCATTCGAGGGCAATAGGTTTGCTTACTGCCCAAGGTGCTTCGGCGATCTGTTCCCCAAGCCCGTGGTTGACCACATGGAGCAGGTGACGATCGCTGCCGAGGTCGGCGATGACAACACTGCAGAGTGTCGTCGTCACGGCGCCCCAGCTGTGCTGCGGCGTCTGCCGTCGGCCCCCTACTTCCCAGTAGTGGTGGCGGTCCGGATGAGCCTGAGCTTCCCGGTCCTGATCAGCGCGGTTCCTTTGTACAAGAGAGATTTCAATCGATCCGCCGGGAAACGCAATTGGGTATGTCACTGGTTCTCCGATGGTGGCATCGGAAGCAACTTCCCTATCCACTTTTTCGATTCGCCGTGGCCGATGCGTCCCACCTTTGGCATCGATCTGCAGCCCACCCACCCTGATTTTCCCAACTCCGAGTTCTACCGACGCAAGCACGGCCGACGTGCCCAGCCTCGGACCTTGGCCATGGACAGCCTCGTCGGTTTCCTCAGCAGGATCTTGCACACGATGCAGAACTGGCGTGACGACTCGCTCGCCCAGTCCCCCGGCTACTCCGACCGCATCGTTCGGATATTCCAACGCGCCGACGAGGGCGGACTGAATCTGAAGATGCCCGCCGAGTTGGTGGAACGTCTGGCGGCCCGTGGTGGTTTGGCTGCGGCCGAATTCGACAGCTTCGATCTGGAGTACCACCGCTGGGAGCGATACCGCATCGCCATGGCAGAACTCGATGTGCTGATGACTGACCTTCACAGTCGATACGTCGACGCTGACCCGACCGGTGAGATTCCGTTCGCTGATTTTGTCGCCAGCCACACAACCACGTCGTATGTGCCCAACCAGGGGTGGCGAACCAAGGACCAGGAGCACACTCAAGCTCTGATGGATGTTGCTGCTGCGTGGATCGGCGATGGAAACACAGCCCGCCACTCGGCCCCCGCACCGAGCCCGGTGTTCCGCCTGGAGTCACGCCAGATCGAAAGCGGCTAGCGGATACGCAAGGGCTAGGGGATACGCAAGGGCTAGGGGATACGCAAGGGCTAGGGCCCTTGCGTATCTTGCGAGTCTGCAAGGCAGACTCGGGCCGGGTTAAGGACTGCGACCT
>JASJHC010000348.1:0-7555 GCA_033791245.1 Acidimicrobiia bacterium
GCGTTCCACTTCAAGGGCGGACAAGGCGCCAAGACGGGGACCGGTGGCCACCTCCCCGGCCCCAAGGTTGTCGGCCTGATCGCCGAGACTCGCGGCCTGGTCGAAGGTGAAGCGGCAGTGTCTCCGGCTCGGTTCCCCGACTGGACGACTCCGGCACAGATCGCCGAGTTTGCCACCGAGGTGCGGGAGCGCACCGGGGGAATCCCCATTGGTTACAAGCTTTCTGCCCAACACATCGAGGCCGACCTGGACGCGGCGTTCGAGGTCGGGGTTGATTACGTGATTCTCGACGGGCGTGGGGGAGGGACCGGAGCGGCGCCGACCCTGTTCCGTGACAACATTTCCGTGCCCACTATCCCGGCGCTGGCCAGGGCTCGCCGGCACTTTGATCGCTCGGGAAAGAGCGGTGCTGTGACTTTGTTCATCACCGGCGGGCTGCGAACGCCTGCAGACTTTGTCAAAGCACTGGCCCTAGGTGCTGACGGGGTTGCGGTCTCCAATTCGGCGCTGCAGGCGATCGGCTGTCTCGGGATGCGGGCCTGCAATTCCAACAACTGCCCGGTGGGGGTTGCCACCCAGAAGGATCATCTCCGCTCCCGGCTGGTGATTGACGACGCCGCCGTCCGGCTCGACCGGTTCTTCCGCGCTTCGGTTGACCTGATGAAGGTGCTGGCTCGGGCCACCGGCCACGGCTCCCTTTCCGAGTTTGTGGTCACCGACCTGACCACATTCAAGAGCGATCTGGCCGACCTCACGGGGGTTACCTACGGGGGAATCGGTCGTTAGCCAAGTGCCGTAGGCTGGCCCGATGCTTGTTCGGATCTGGGCTGCCATTCTGATTGCGGCGTTGGCGTGGGGGACCAACGGTGTCGCCACACGTTCCGCGCTCAACGACGGGGTGCCCCCGATTGCCATGGTGGCCATCCGTGCGGTCATCGCGACGGTGGTGTTGTATGCGCTGCTCAAGATGCGCGGTCGCAAAGCTCCAACCGACTTCGCCACCTGGCAGACCGGTCTCGTCCAGGGTGTTTTTCAGCTATCGATCCCGTTCGTGGTGTTCACGCTGGCTTATGAAAACGCATCTGCAGGGTTCGTCGGCCTACTGGTCGCGCTGATTCCGCTCGGCACTGCAATCCTGGCGCACTTCCTACTGCCGGATGAGCCGCTACACACTGCGAAAGTTATTGGCCTGTCGGTGGCGTTCGCCGGCGTCGCCTTCCTGCTGCTCAGTGGAGACAGTGGTCTCGAGGAAGGCGGCAAACCGATGGTTGCTGCTGGACTTTCGCTCCTTGCTGTGATCTCCATCTCGTATGCGGGCGTCTACGCAAAAGCTCACGCCGACCGATTCGATGCAATGGAACTGACCTTCATGCAGTTCGCCATCGGAACCGTCTTGATCGGCGGCACGATGCTTGCGTTTGAGGGCATGCCGGGTGCGATATCGACGTGGGGGTGGATGCTCATTATCTATATGACGCTGGTGGGAAGCGTTACGCCGTTCCTGCTGTTCTTCTGGTTGCTACAGCAGGTGTCGGCGACCAAGGCATCTCTGGTCGGATACGTCGTGCCGCTCATCTCGTTGACCGCTGGCATCGTGCTTCTCGATGAGAAACTGCAATTGGGTATCGGAGTTGGCGGGCTGCTGATCCTTGTCGGTGTTGTTCTCACCGACCGCTCCGAGCGACAGGTGGTAGCCGCCCCACCCGTGCGCTGATGCCAGGGTCAAGCTGTGCTGGCTTCTCGAGCTCGCCGATCCAGGACCACATCGAGTTGCGGCTCGACCCGCAGATTGTGCCTCGCTAGCTCTTCGCCGCAGTGGGCACATGCCGGAATCATGTAGGTAGCGTGGCCACATTCTCCCGGGCGAGGTTCTTCGTCAGCTGGAGGGCGGACCGCTGGGGCGGCGCCAGTGAAAGCTGTGCTGGGTCTCGTGGCCGTGATCAGCCGGGTCTGGCCGTGGCTTGGTGCGCAGATCGCCTCATATCTATGGTTCCATCCCCACGGTCGGGACAACAGCCGCTATCCCGATGGTGCCATCAGCTTTGACCTGAAGGTCGTTGGTCACGAAATCTCAGGCTTCACCTGGGTTCAGGCGATCCAGTGCTGCTACTCCATGGCTGGGGTGGTGCGAGTACCGACATGGCGCCGCTGGCGTCTTCGCTAGCCGCCGCCGGGTTACAGGCCGTATTCCTCGACCTTCCCGGCTACGGCTCGGATCGGGGCGGCCACAAGGGCATCTTGTGTGACGGCGCTACACGTAGCGAGACGGTTGCGTTCGTGCTCGGCGGCTAGTCCGCGTACCGCACTTCGATGTGGAATCTCCAACCAGGCCGTTTGGCTGCTGGGAGGGGCCTAAAGGCCCGGGCCGTTCGGGACTTTCGTACGTCTGGATGGCCGATAGGCCCTAGTGGCTGCGAAGTGCATGATTGTGAAGATTATTAGTGAATAACTTCACAATGTTCCAGAGAACGATATTGGTCGGTAGAGAGAGGAAGCACTCAAAATGAATGACCGGTTTAAGAAACTCGGTTATGCGTTGATAGCAATTGGTCTTGTGTTTGTGATTGGTGGCGGATACGCCTACTCGCAGACACAGGCTGGATACACATCGCTGCAGAAGTTCAGCGAAGCGCAGGACGTAAACCTGAGCTACAACGATGAGGGTCAATTGGTGGACCGCGGCACCCCAGAAGGCGCCGCCGCAATCATGGATCTCCTCAAGAACGAGTGGGGCTATCCAGTCCTCGACTCTGAGATGGATTCCAACGACCCGCTAGTCAACACTGGCAGCGAGTACATGTTCCAGATGGCAACCGTAACTTTCCACACCCTTCATGGCACCCAGACCGTGGTGCTCGATGAGCCTGTTGAGTACAACGGCGAGTCATTCGCCGCTGGCGTCTACGAGGTTCCCGTCGACGGCAAGTACTGGACCGCTTTCGACCGCCAGCACCCGCTTGAGGGCCCGGCTCGCAGCCAGGCATGGTCAGGTACAGCCCACGGCATCGTCGGTGAGCTTGGTGTCGGCACCGTCACCCACTCCGCACTGAAGATGGGTCTTGGCATTGCAGGCATGCTCGCCGGTATCGGCGCAACCACAATCCTCACCGGCCTCGGCCTGGTTTGGGCTGTCGGTGGTGTCAATCGGAAAGAGTCGCCAAACTTCGTGACCGACGCTGACGTCAAGAAGGAAATGGCTGACGTCTAAGACCTTCATTCCAGAGCCGGGACCCCCCCCTCGCCGGCCCGAATGAAACAACCGAGAACCCCCGCTACGGCGGGGGTTCTCGCTGTGGTGGGGTGGTTGGCCGCCACCGCAGGCCATTGCCGCGTAGTGTTGCGCCATGACGCGACACGAATATCGTCTTACGAAGCCGCAGTTCCTCCCTTCGGGGCGTCTGATTCCCGACGACCACCGAGTCCGAGCCGCGACTGCAGAGGATCATCACGAGCTCGCTGATCTAATGATGGACGCTTATCTGGGCACCATCGACTACGAAGGAGAGACGCCGGAACAAGCGGTTGAAGAGGTTGGTGGCTATCTCGAGACCGAGGCCTACCTCGAGGTTTCCAGAGTGGCGGTTTATGACGGGGTTATCCAATCAGCGGTGATGATGAGTCGTATCGCCGGGGTACCCCTTGTCGGGTTTGTCATGACACGGGCAGCCGCAAAGGGCCAAGGTTTGGGGAGCGCTCTGCTGGACGTAGCGACCGCAGCGGTCTGGGCAACCGGAGCCGAGGAGATGAGGGCGTTCATTACTGAGGGGAATCTCCCCTCAGAGGCCATCTTTGTGAAAGCCGGATATGAAGTAATTGCCACTTACGGCGACTAATCCCCTTGCCGGTTCATATTGGCCCCTTGTGGGCGTCTTATGTCGCTTCCTGACACTGTTGCTCCAGACGACCAGGAGGCCTGTCTATCGATAGTCAGCAGTTGCGCAGCTCTGCGCAGGAAGCGTTGACCCGTCTCGGCCAAGTGTTCGACACCAAGTCGCCCGTGAGCGATGCCCGCCGCCAGCGGGTGGTTCACTCTATGTATCACGAGGGGGCGAGGTTCCGTCCCTGGGTCTGGCGTTTTGCCACGTTGATGGCGCTTTCTGTTGCATTGGCCACGCTCGGCCTGCTGGCCGACTCGCCGGCAGTCATTATTGGGGCGATGGTCGTTGCCCCTCTCATGGGCCCGGTGCTCGGTGTCAGCGCCGCAGTGGTCAGAGGTTGGCCGAAGCGGGGGATGCTCCAGGCATTGGCCGTGCTGGTGGCCGCAGGCGGTGCCATTGCGCTGGCCGCCGTAATTACGATACCGCTCGGCACCTTCGCGACCCCTCCCGACGAACTGCTGGCACGCACCGAGCCCAATATTCGTGACTTGGGAGTGGCGATGCTGGCGGGCACCGTAGGCGCCTATACGCTCGTTCGCCGGGAGGCGGCCGAAGCTATGGCGGGTGCGGCAATCGCGGTGGCGCTGGTACCGCCGCTGGCCACTGTTGGAATCTCCCTAGAGGTCGGCCGCTATGACATGGCGCTCGGTGCGATCTTGCTGGTGCTGGCCAACGTCTCTGGCGTGATGCTGGCCGGGGCGATCACCTTCATGTTTGTTGGCTTCGTGCCCGGGATGAGTCTGGTGCTTGGTTTCGGTCAGATCTTGCGAGGGGTGCGCTGGGTGGCCCTTTCCGTCGTATTGATGGTCGTGCCGCTGCAGTGGGCGGGCCCGGGGATCTTCTCGCCGCCACCAGAGGGGAGCGACATTGAGGAGATCGTTGAGGAATGGTCGGCCCGTGCCACCGAACCCGCTGATGTCATTGGCGTGGAGATAGTTGTAGAAGAAGGGGTCGCCAATGTCGATGTTGTCGTGGCCAGCTCGGGGCAGTTGCCGAGCGTGGCTGCTCTGGCGGATTCTCTTGCGGACGAACTCGGCCGTGAGGTAGTAGTTGAGCTGCAGCAAGTTGCGTCATCGACGCAGGTCGCAGAGGTAGGGGGCTAATTCAATGTCTCGATCCAGGCCCGAACCTGTTTTGGCGACGTTAGGTGGGCGCTGTGGTAGGTCTCTCAAGCCTCGCGGAGCTGGCGGGCATGAGAATCCGTAGGATTCTCCAAGGAACCGAGCCCTCGAGGTTCCCGTGGACCCAATTGAGGTGGCTATTGGTGGCATCGTCCTTGGCGGCCAAGTACTGCTTGCGGTACTCGTCGTGTTGGGTCCATGACCACAGAATAATGTTCTCTTCAGGGTCGGTTTTGAACAGGTTGGCGAACCGCTCCCGATTGCCGTTCCAGAGTTCCCGACGCAGCACCATCCGTCCCAATGTACGTCTCGTGATGCGGGGTATGACCACCCGGCGCGGAAGATTCAGCCACACTGCCGTGTCCGCTCTGGCGAACACGATGTCTTGGACGAACGAGCGGTAGTTCCCGTCAACGACCCACGCCGACGCTTGGGTTCGCGTGTCGACGATCTGGCGCATCTTGTCTCGCTCGATCGGCGTCCAATTGGGCAGATGATGGATGCTGTCGAGCTCAATGTGATCACAGCCAAGCCGCATCGCGATCTCCTTGGCCAGGGACGTCTTTCCTGATCCGCTGTTGCCGACAACGGAGATACGGCGTGGTTGCTGCCTCGCCTAATTCTGCCAGATCCAACTCCGCCTGGCCTACCAGCGGGCCTGGTGTTCCTCAGCCCAGCCAACAAGGCCCTCAATCGGCAGCACCGTGCCTGCATCGTCTATGACGGTCCCGGCGTAGTCACCAAACATCTGATGCACCTCGGATTGGATGAGCAGCAGGTTGGTCTTGGCGGTTCTCTCGAGGAAAGGTGTGAAGGTCAGATCGACGCGGTCGGAGTGCATTGTCCATGGCTTCATGAAGTTGCCGTTGTCGTAGGTGAAGTCGACCTCGGCGAGCTTGTTGATGCGCCCATCGATAAGGACTGTGTTCTCGGTGGCCGCGGCGTTGTCCCCGAAGCCGAAACCCATATTGAGTCCAACACGCCGACCATCGCCGACAAAGCCCGAGGCGCTGGCCCATACCCAGAAAGAGTTGTACTCCCACGCTCCGCGGCCCCAGTCCAACGTTCCGGAGCTGGTAGAGGGGTCGACCGTGATGAGTTGATTGCCGACCTTGATCGAGCCAGCGACCGGCATGCAGTTGATCTTGCGGTTGTAGTAGAAGCGCTGGCTCCCGATCGGAGTGGCGATGACCGTCGACTCGTGTTCGGCTTCGAATTCCAACTCGGCGGTGAGCGGCTTGCCTCCAAAGTCCTGCCAGCTGACCTGAATGCTGCGTTTCGGCCCATCGACGTCAAACGCCAGAGACGCCTTCTTCCCGGTCCACTTGCTGGTGCCCGTGTCGCTGTTGCGGGGAAGGGTGACTCCATTGCCGAACGGAATGGTGATGGTGTCTTCGACGTAGCTGAGATCCGCAAAGTCGATCATGTACACAAAGACTTGTCCTGCGTAGCCGAGATCGGCAATGGTCGCAGAGAAGTATCGGTCCGGGAGGGTGACTCCGTAGTAGTCCCATCGCTTGATACGGAATCGTTGCAGCGCCCCGCCGAACCGGTAGATGTGGGCATCTTCGAGATTACTGTCTAGCAGCGGCTGACGAGCCCATCCGGGTTGGATCAGATGGCCGGTGCCGTCGAGAAGGGCGGATCGGTCAACAATCTCGTGCTGGGTCATGGCCACCTCCTGTCACCCCACGCTAACGCGATATCCGGGGGCGGCAGAAACTGGGTACATCAAGCCGTCTCTGCCAGGCGCAGCGGCACGATTGTCGCCATGGCGGTGAAGTCCCGATCAGCTGTGAGGAGGCAGGCGCCGGTCCGGATGGCGATTGTGGCGATCATGCAGTCGATAAGGCCGCTGGGTGTCAAGCCGACGTCTCGGCAAGCTCGGTAGATCTTTGCGGCACCCTCAAAGTCTGCAGCGGGATCCGCTGGCAGCCACGCAAAAGACACGAGCAGTCTTCGCAGTTCATCGTGGCGACGCCCATCCCTTGCGCCGGCGAGTACCTCCATGAGAACAGGCTCCGTGCAGGCCAACTCGGTGCCTCCAGACCGGATCATCTCGGTGAGGGAGTGGTCGATTGGGGTCCCGGTAGCGCGGTCGAACTCGACCCAGGCAGAGGTGTCGGCGAGGATCATGGCTGAGTATCGGCGGGCACTTCGGCGAGGGCGTAAGCGCCCCGCATGTCCAGCGCCTCGGCAATTGTCATGGGTTGCCCGGCAAGTCTGCGCAGCGCGAGATCGACAGCCTCGGTCTTGGTACGGAGTGCAAAACGCCTCATTATTAACGACAGGAGGTCGTCGTTGATATCAATGTTGGTTCGTGCCATTTGGTCATCGTACACCATTCGTACACCGTTGATAGCTGATATGTGTATACATCTCGTCTTGAATGATCGAGCATATGTTCGATATACTGACCGGCATGGGTGACACGGCCTCGATTCTCCACGCTGATCTTGATGCCTTCTATGCATCGGTGGAGCAACTGCTCGATCCATCGTTGCGGGGCATCCCCATCGCTGTTGGCGGTGGCGTGGTTCTGGCCGCTTCCTATGA
>JASJHC010000349.1:0-3172 GCA_033791245.1 Acidimicrobiia bacterium
AGCCGCCTATGTTGCGCTACTAACGGTGGAGAGCACAGCAGATCTGGCCGGCCCGGTAGCGGCAGCAGCAATCATCTATCGTGTTTTCACCTGGGTCGTCCTCATACCGCTGGGGGGACTGGCATGGTTATGGTGGAGCCGCACCCGCAAGGATTTAGCGACTGAGACAAAAGCAACGTAGAGGACCGATTGCGATGGCCGATGACACACATACGGGCTACTTCCTAGACACCGAGGGTGAGCCTCGGGTGCGGCGGGCCAGAGACGCTGTCCAAATCGGCATTGGCGTGTTGTTGGTCCTCGTGGCCGCATCAGAGCGCGTCCGCCTGAGCACTTTCCAGGGTGCGGTCAACTCCGTTCAGGAAGCCCTCCCAGGCTGGTCTGAGCTTTTGTTCTGGCTGGGCTATGCGACGGCCGGTGTATATGCCTTGGTGATGGTGGTCGTGGTTGTAGCGCGCAGTCGCACCAACCCGATGGCTGCCCGGGATGTGGTGCTGGCCGTAGGTGGCGCCGGGGTTCTCGCTTTCCTCGCCATGCGGTTACAGGCAGGCGTCTGGCCCAACATATTGCCGGAGTTTGGGTCGCAGACTCCGGAGCCGCTATTCCCCATCGTGAGAGTTGCCGTTGTTACCGCCGCAGTGCTGGTGCTGTCACCCCATGTAACGAGAACCCTGCGCAGGTTCGGATCGGCCATGGTGGTGCTGTCGATCGTTGCCGGCTTCGGTCTTCAGTTTGGATACCCATCGGATGCAATCGGCGGGGTGGGGCTGGGCCTGGTTTCGGCCGGCGTTGTGTTGCTTGCCTTTGGATCACCCGGCGGTTTCCCCGATCGGGGCGAGGTGACGCTGGCACTTGGTCAGTTGGGTGTTGTGGTTCACAATCTGGAACCTGCCGTCGATCAGTCTTGGGGAACGCGGCGGCTGGTCGGAGTGGATGACGATGACCTGGGTGTCGAGGTGAAAGCATATGGCCGGGATGCAGCGGATACCCAATGGGCCGCAAAACTCTGGCGATCGTTGTGGTATCGAGACTCCGGCCAGGCCGTGGCATACACCCGGATGCAAGCAGTTGAACACGAAGCATTGATGGCCTTGTTTGCGGAGCAGGCCGGGGTGCGGGTTGCAGAACCCTTGACCGCGGGATTGGCCGGCGACGACATGGCCATACTGGCCGTAAGACGTTCCGGGACTCCGCTTTCCGACCTTGCTGCAGACGAGATTACCGATCGGGTCTTGGTGGCAATCTGGCGTGATCTGGCTGCGCTGCACGATGCCGATGTGGCACATGGATCGCCTCGAACCAGCGTCATCATGATCCTCGAGGATGAGCACATCTTCGGCGACTTCATATCCGGAACGCTCGGAGCCGGGGAGAGAACACATCTCGATGTCGCTAACTTGCTCTTCTCTCTCGCAGCCCTTGTCGGAATTGAACGGGCAGTCGCCACAGCAATACAGGGGTTGGGCAATGAACGCCTCGCCACGACGTTGCCCTATCTGCAGCTTCCTGCGCTAGATCGCAGGATTCGGCGCGAGGTCCGCAAGCCAAAACCCCTGATGAAGGACTTGAAGGAGGCCGTCAGCGCCAGTACTGGAACGGAAGTTCCCGACTCGGCAAAGCTGCGCCGGGTGTCCGTTGGCAGTCTGCTGATGGCAGTGGTGATGCTGGTCGCGGCGAACGCTCTGATCAGCCAGTTGGCGGGTATCGACTTTGCGGCCGTGTGGAGCATCGTGAAGGACGCCTCGCCGGTAGGTCTCGTTCTGGCATTTGTCGTGGCTCAGTCCAGTTTTGTGCCGGAGGCAACCGGAATGATCGCAGCGGTGGGGCGGCCAATTCCGCTGCAACCCATCGTCATCCTCCAGTTTGCCGCCAGGTTCATTGGGCTTGCCATTCCCAGCGCCGCCGGCCGGGTGGCAATGAACAGCGCCTTTCTTGTGAAGTTCGGAGTGAGTACAACCACTGCCGTGGTGCAAGGTGCCATCGACGGCGTGTCCGGGTTTGCGGTGGAGGTCGGGATACTGCTGCTGGCGCTAGTGCTGTCGGATGGCTCCTATGCGCTCGGGAGCGACACCGACTGGCAGGCCATACTCTTGATCGCAATCGGTGTGGTTGTGGTCGGGGTTGTGGTTCTCTTTTTGGTCGAGCGGCTCAGGCGACTGATCCTTCCGGTGCTCAAGGAGGCCCTCGAGTCGGTTGCGTCGGTGTTCAGAGAACCACGACGGGCGATTACGTTGCTGGCGAGCAATTTCCTATCGCGACTTGCCCTAGCCGTTGTTCTCTGGCTCATTCTTCGATCCATCGGGGTCGAGATGTCGGTCGCCGTTGTCCTCACCGTGACCATCGCCACGAACCTGCTGGCTGGCCTGGTGCCGATCCCGGGTGGGATCGGGGTCGCCGAGGCAGTAATGATCTCGTGGCTCGTGCTCGTCGGGGTCCCCGAAGCACCAGCCTTTGCTGCCACTGTTGTCTACCGGCTCTGCACGTTCTACATCCCAGCCGTCGAAGGGTTCTTCGCCTTGCGCTGGCTGGAGCAGCGCGACTACCTCTGACCGGGCGCCGAGCCGACCTGCTGTTGGTGACTACTTATAGTGTTTACCCTGGTATTGTCCGACGCTGCATCCCCGGTCCTACGGAGTATTCCATGTCCAAAAAATTTATCAGTGCCGTCATTGTCATGGTGCTTGTCCTTACCGCTTGCGGGTCTGACGACCCCTATGGGGACCTCGATCCCGTACGCGCCATCGATCAGCTCGACGAAGCCGGCCGGCCCTACTTGTCACCGTGGGATGTTGACCCCGCAGTGGCCGATCTGCAGCAGAGGGCGGTTGATGCCGGTCTTCCGGTTGAGGTGTCGGGCGTTTACGACGACGAGACCTTGGCCGTGGTGTTGGCCTTCCAATACAGCCAAGACCTGGTTCCAGACGGGGTCATTGGCCCCAACACGTGGGATGCACTCGACGATCCCCAAGAGCTTCCCGACACCATCGATGCGTTGACGCTGGTCGAGATCGCAGGAGTCGCCGCAACTTCTCCGTCCGATGCCCGGCAAATGCTCTCCGACCTGGGCCTCCCGCCTCCGGTTGCACCACCCGCGGCGGGCGGGCAGGATCCCCCAGCGGCGGTCGAGCAAGAACCTCCAGCGGCGGGCGAGCAAGAACCTCCAGCGTCGGTT
>JASJHC010000350.1:0-6434 GCA_033791245.1 Acidimicrobiia bacterium
GAGATTGGGACCAGAAACGAAGCTCGACTGCTCGCCGAATTGGGTCGTCGTCTCGACGGCGTGATCAAGGTCAACACCAACCTGACCTGGCGGCTCGACGACAAGGAGTAGAGCTGTTTCCGTGGACGGCGATGCGACTTCCGGCAGTTTTGTTGCTCGCGACGGAATTGCTATCGCCTACTCCGAGTGGGGCGACGCGGCGGCGACGCCGCTCGTCGTGTTTGTCCATGCCACAGGCTTCTGCAAGGAGCTTTGCTCGCCGATAGTCGACGATCTTTTTGCTGCCGGAACAGACTTTCGCGGCGTGGCTCTCGACCAGAGGGCGCACGGTGAGTCCGGTGTTCCCCCGCACCCATTTGATTGGTGGGATGTTGGGCGTGACATCGTCGAGCTTGTGGCGGGGGCCGATCAGGTAGTCGGGGTCGGCCACTCCGCGGGGGCGGCGACCCTTCTTCTTGCGGAGCTGTCCAGCCCCGGCACTTTTGCCGGTCTGGTTTTGGTTGAGCCCATCGTGTTCCCTCCGCCCTATGGCCGTTTCCCAGATAACCCAATGGCAAACGGTGCACGGCGGCGCCGGGATCGGTTTGTTGACAGAGAAGCGGCATCCGCGAATTGGGTAGGCAAACCAGCGTTCGCTGGCTGGGAGGAACGGGCGATGCGCGCCTACGTGACCGGTGGGCTCCGTGACGATGGTGACGGAGTGGTCCTCAGCTGCTTGCGCGATTCGGAGGCGGAGTTCTTCACCGCGGCTACCGACCATCGTGGCTGGGATCGGCTCCATGAGATCGATATCCCAGTTCTTGTTATCGCCGGTGAATACTCGACAACACACCAAGAACCATTTCTCGGCGAACTTGTGCAGAAGATGCCACAAGCAGTTTCGGAGGTTGTGCCGGGTGCGTCGCACTTTGTCTGGATGGAGCAGCCACAGCTGATTGCGGCACGGGTTGCGAGCCTCATCGAACGACTCGCCAACGAGTCCGAGTAGCATCGTGCCTCGTGCTTTTTACTGAATTCCAACTCTCCGATATCGCCAAGCAGTTAGCGACCGACTCCGCACAGCTGCGTACTGCGTCGGTCGCTATCGACTGTGATCCGCTTGCGTTGGTGCAGGCTGGATCTTCTCTGTTCTCGAGAAGTTCTTACTTTCGGGCTCCCGATGGCGACGCGGTAGCCAGCCTCGGGGTAGCGGCGAGTTTTACGGCGTCAGGTCGCGAGCGGTTTTCCAGTCTCGAGGCCAAGCTTGCCGATCTCCCCGTATTGGCAGCGGGGGCACGTATCGTCCTAGGTTTTTCGTTTAATCCGCAAGGTCCGTCGCAGCCCGAATGGGATGGGTTTGCCGCCGCCGATGCGGTGCTCCCTGCGATCACCGTTGTCAAGGGTGGATCCGGGAACAGGTTGATCGTGGCCGTTCCCCCCGGATCCGCCGTAGGTCCGTTGCTGGGCACGCTGTCGAGTCTGTCGGCTGTTGCTACTCCACCACCCCCGGACCCCGGTCTGCACACTGTGGAGTCGGTTCCTCCGACTGCCGAATGGCAGTCCGAGGTAGCCGAGGCGGTGGGTGCGATTGCCAGTGGCTCTTTTGAGAAGGTCGTTCTGGCCCGTTCGGTTCAGGTTCTTTCAGAACGTGCCACCGATCCGTTTGCCCTTGTTCACCATCTCGCTCTCGCCAACCCATCTTGCTACATCTATGCCACGGTGATTGGAGAGTCGGCCTTCGTCGGCGCCAGCCCCGAGCTGCTAATCGCACAACGTGACCAGGAGATCTGGATCAACCCCCTCGCCGGTTCGGCGCGGCGGGGCAAGGGGGACGATGACGTTGCGGTCGGTACCGCTTTGCTGGCAAGCGCCAAGGACCGTGCCGAGCATGCCATTGTCGTCGACGATCTGGTGTCCCGTCTTGGCGAGATCACTTTACGTCTCGAGTACCCCGATGGCCCAACGTTGCGCCGGATGGCGACGGTACAACACCTGTCGACGGACATAGAGGGGACGTTGAGTGAGGGAGTGACGACCTTCGATGTCCTTGCCTCCATCCATCCCACCCCTGCGGTTGGGGGGACCCCCAGAGCCGCGGCGCTCGCCTTCATCGACAAAGCTGAGGGCATTGACCGTGGTTGGTACTCAGGTGGGATCGGTTGGGTGGATCCAGCCGGTGGCGCCAAGGTGGCGTTGGCCCTGCGATGTGCGCTGGTCACGGGAGCGACCTCACGTCTGTATGCAGGCAACGGGATCGTGGCTGAGTCAGATCCGGCCGCGGAGCTTGCAGAGACGCGGCTCAAATTCCAGCCGCTGCTCACGCTTCTCGCTGCGACCTAGCCAATCGCATCCTTGACTCCATTGGCGACCATGCGGTGGAGTGCGGCGTTCTGCTCCCGATCGGTCCGAACTTGAATCAACCGGGGTTTGGTGATCGGAGCCGACAGCAACCGAGTCAGTTCTGAGTGCTTGGTGACTTCGTGGGCCTCGATGCCGAATGCGGTGGCAATAGCGACAAAATCGGTGCCGTGTGGTGTGGCCAGATAGCGATCGAACACTTCCGGTTCGAGCACATCCGGGTCGTGCTGGAGGAGGAAATGAAAGATGCCGCCCCCGTTGTTGTTGATGACCACAATCGTTAGCGGCAACCCGAGCTGGGCTGCGGTACCGAGCGAATTGATGTCGTGGAACATAGAGACGTCACCAAGAACTGTGACGGCCGGGGCGCCACTGGCCGCGGTGCCGAGTGCCGCCGAGACGATGCCATCGATTCCGTTGGTACCGCGGTTGCCCATAAGTCGTAGCGGCGCTCGAGATTTTCCCCCAAAGGTGTCTATGTCTCGAATCGGCATTGACGATCCGATGGTGACGCACGCGTCGTTCGCCGCTGTTGTGAGGATCGTCCTGGCGACCGCTGGCTCGTTGGGGAAGTCTGCTGTCTGCAGTGTCGCGGTTACTGCTTGTTCGGCGGTGGCGTCGAACTCGGCCCAGTTCTCTGCCCAGCCGAGCGGCGCCGGTTCTGTGACGGCGATTGTCAGGGCTACCGCGGCGGCCGTGACCGGAACGGCGATTGTGATCGTGGCGCTGTTGGTGGCGTCGCGGGTGGCGGGGTCGACAAGGATCTGATCGATCTCGGGATGCCTTTGCATCCAACTCCAGATCGGTTTCGAAGTCGGTACCGGGCCGAAGCGAAGGATCACCTCTGGATGGAGGCGGTCAAGGGTTCCTGCCGCCACTAAGGGATCAGCGAAGGCCACCACTCTGTCGAGACTATGGGTGCCGTGGCGCAGCCCGGAAAGGGGATCGGCGAATATCGGCCACCTAGTCGCCGCGGCCAGTTCGCTGCACGCACGTGGGAACTCGCGGTCGTTGCTGCGCCCGGCCACGATGATGCCTCTCCGACCATTGAGCTGGGCGGCGATCTTGCCCAGCTGCACCGGACCGGATTGGGACAGCCGTGGTTCTGACACCGATGGGGACGGATTTGCAGGGGAACTATCGAGTAACGGCTCGCGGAAGGGGAGGTTGAGGTGGACCGGGCCGGCAGTGTCACTGGTTGCAGCTACCCAGGCTTCGACGGCGAGCTCAGCCGGAGATAGGGCCGCGGCATCGTCGGGAGTAGGTGCGTCGACAAAGAGTTTGACCGAAGATCCATAGAGACCGACCTGATCGATAGTCTGCGGGGCACCGACGTTGCGTAGTTCCTCGGGGCGATCGGCGGTCAGCACTAGCAACGGGACTTCGCTGTGACTGGCTTCGATGACGGCGGGGTGGTATTCGGCGGCCGCCGTCCCGGAAGTGCAAGCGAGAGCCACTGGCAAGCCGGTCGCTCTCGCCAACCCGATCGCAAAGAATCCTGCTGATCGCTCGTCGAGAAGAGTCCACTTTTTGATCCGGCCTTCCGCCGCAAACCCGGCGATCAGAGGTGTGTTGCGCGATCCGGGGGAGATACACACATGGCTGACGCCGAGGTCGGCGAAGGACGCAGCGAGCGAGGAAGCGAATTGGCGGTTGCGGTCTGGCATCGGAGCCGAAGGTTAACGGCACAAAGCCATCCGCGATCGGTATTGAACTTCTTTGCTAATTGTTCTAGTGTTGTTAGAACAATGCTTCTGCGACTAAACCCCGAAAGCGGACTCCCGCTCTATGCCCAGATTGCGGCGGCGGTGCGACGGGCAGTTGGTGATGGAGAAATTGCCGCCGGAGAGAGACTCCCCGCGGCCCGCGATCTTGCCCAGTCGCTCGACGTCAATATGCACACAGTCTTGCGGGCCTACAACGATCTGCGTGACGAGGGGCTCATCGAGCTTCGTCGGGGGCGGGGCGCCATCGTGCGCCCGGGATCGGTCGGGTTGGCCGGAATCCATCAGAAGGTCGCAGAGCTTGCAGCCGAAGCCAGCCATCAGGGCTTGTCAGCCGATGAGGTTGTCGCGATGCTGCGGAAGGAGTACTCATGAAGGCCTCGAAATGGCTCACCCTCGGTGTGGTGCCCTTGATCATCTACGGATCGATCATTGCGCCGTTTGTTCTGTTCTGGAGTGATCTGCCCAATCCCATGGCCTCGCATTGGAGTCTGGCCGGTAACGCTGATGGAGCGATGCCCCCGATCATTCTGCTGGCATTGCTTGTCGCCATCGCAGCCGCGGTTCATGTTGCGGTAGTCCGTGTCGTTGCCAGAACTCCCGTGGAGGCAGCCTCTTTTGTTGCAGGTCTATATGTAATTGGCGCCGTACTTGCCGGCGTGGGATGGCTGTCGGTTCTCGCCAATCGTGATCAGGGAAGTTGGGAGGCTGCCGATGGCGTTGGGCTTCTTCAGATACTCGTTCTCGTGGCTGTCGCAGGCGTAGCCGGATTCGTGGGCTGGGTCTTGGTCGGTGGTCGATCTGTAGACCGGCCCGATGCCGATCGGCCGATGCTGGACGTGGCGGAACCCGGTCATGCGGTGTGGGCAAGTCGAGGAACAGGGAAGCTCTTCTATGTCGTGGGGGCGGTGCTAATCGTTGCGGGTCTGGCCACTTGGGGGTGGAGCACCGTCGTGCTCATCGTCATCGGCATTGTCATTGTTACTTTCGCCGAAGTCCGCACCACCGTGAGCAGTCGGGGCGTCATCGTCAGCATGGGCTGGCTGGGCATCCCCTCGTGGACAGTGCCGCTGAGCTCGCTCACCGCAGCCGAGATCGAGGTGATCAACCCGATGTCGTATGGCGGCTGGGGCTACCGAATCCGTCCTGGCGTGCGGGCGGTCATCAGCAGAGGAGGAGAGGCCATTCGTCTCGTCCGCACCGACAAAGCGGATCTCGTGCTCACCGTTGACGATGCCGAGACCGGTGCCGGTCTTATCAACTCAATGCTCGGAGCGCAGACTCTCTAGGTCGAACGGCGCAGCCGCTTTCGACAAAATGCCCTGGCTGGGACGCAAAGGGTCATTTGCCCCTACGGAAGGCGTGATCATCTGCCCATGATGCCCCCATTACCAACCGACGCCCAGGTGTGGTTCATTGTCGGGGCTGACATTCAAGAGGTCGACACGTGCCTCCGGATAGCTTTCCCTTTCCGGGGGCACGTTCGCGCCGTAGCCCAGGTAGAAGCCTTCTAGGCCTTGAGGAGGCGTTCGAGGCGACGAGCCGTGATGGTCAATCCGATGATCGTCATCACTACTAGGAATGCGATGTGCACAAAGATCGAACCGTCGACGGCACCAAGGGTGAGTGCCCTTATGATTTCCACACCGTGATAGAGCGGCGAGATCTGAGCAATGGTCTGCAGCACGGGTGGATAGACATCGAGAGGGTAAAAGGTCGCTGAAAACAGGAATAACGGCATTGTCACAAGGGTGATCAGGTCGAAATCCTGCCAGCTCTTGAGAAAGGTCGTAGTGGCGAAACCAGCCGCACCAAATGCAACCCCGATCAGCAAGGCCGCAGGCAGGGCCAGGATCGCCCACCAGGACTGCAGCAAGCCCATGACTAGTGCTACCAACAAGAAGGCGGCCGCGTATAGCCCGCCGCGGATTTGGGACCATGCGATCTCACCAATGGCGATGTCCCAAACGCCAAGTGGCGCCGCCAACATGCCGTCGTAGGTCTTGGCCCACTTCAGCTTGTAGAAGATATTCATCGTTGACTCGAATACAGCACCATTCATGGCAGAGGCAGCGAGCAGGGCAGGAGCAACAAACGCGGTGTACTCGACGAGCTCGCCGTTCGGCCCTGTTACATCGCCGACGAGTTTGCTGATGCCGATGCCGATCGAGAACAGATAGAACACCGGCTCGAAGAACCCGGAGAAGACGATTAACCACAGCCTGCGGTATACGAGCACATTGCGCTCGAGAACGTAGCGAGCTCGTATCCGGCCCACCGACGGCGGCAGTATGCGGCGGGTCAGTGTGTTCGTCGTCATACGACCAGCCTCTTATGAAACAGCCGGTTGGCGATGACGGCACCGATGGCGAG
>JASJHC010000351.1:0-4412 GCA_033791245.1 Acidimicrobiia bacterium
GTCCGGCGGCATCGTCGTTGGCATAGCGACCCGGCTCGCCAGGGGATGTACGTCGCATCACCTGTCGGAAGCTGCTTTGTTCTCGGCTGGCTCGTGGCTGTTCCTCGCCGCGGTATTCATCGGTGGCTTTGGAGCTGCGTTTGCGTTTAAGCGGGTGTGGCGATGAACGAAGTGCTCCCCTTTGTTCCCATCCACGGCAGCTCGCCATTCACCTACTTGTTGATAGCGGCGCTGGTCGGCACCGCATTTGGCTTCTTCCTCGAACGTTCCGGATTCGGCTCGGCCAAAAAGCTGACCGCGGTGTTCACCCTGAGGGACTGGGGTGTCTACAGAGTTATGTTCACGGCGCTGGTCACCGCAATGGTTGGTGCACAGTTGCTTGCAGCGATCGGATGGATGGAGCTTGGGCTTCTCGAGGTGGGCACCACATATCTGTGGCCGATGTTCCTCGGAGGACTCCTCTTTGGTGTTGGTTTCTACTTCGGCGGATTTTGCCCAGGGACCGCAGTGGTGTCCGCGGTACGGGGCCGTCTCGATGCGGTTGTGTTCCTGGTGGGAATCGTGCTCGGCATTTATGGGTTCGCCGTCTTCTACGACGGTGCAGGACAAGAGTCTTGGTTCCAAAACTTCTACGCCCCGGCCAGCGCAACCGTGCAAAGCCTCAACGGGGATTCGTTCGCTTGGGTTGTCACCATCGTCGTGACTGCAGGGGTGATGGCGTCCTTCCGCTACTTGTACATTGTCGAGCAACGTTTCGCTATGCGGACGCCCGAAGAACTCAAGAACCGGACCCCACGACCTGTTGCAGTGAAACCGCAGGCTGCGCGTTCCACGCAGGCGATCCTTGGGTTCTCGGCGGTACTCGCCGTTGTCCTCGGCGTCTTGGCGATCGCCGACGTGGAGCCGCTGGTGCTTGCCGTCGGATCTGAAGTGCCCGTCAGAGTTGCGGTAGACACCGAGGCAGTTCCTGCTGTCGATGCACTCAGCTTGGTTGGATGGATTGTCTCAGACGCACACCGGGTCGCAGAAGAAACTCCCCCGAACTCTCACGTGCTGGATCTACGCACAGAAGAGGAACGATCCGCAGTACCGATGCAGGGCGTCGTGGTGGTGCCAGAGGCTGATGACCAATACGAAGCTGTGCTCGAGGTTCTCGACGGTCTGCTTGGCCCTGCCGACAAGAACAAGCCGCTTGTGATTGTCGACACCGACAACTCTGCATCCACTACCGATATCGTTACCGAGCTACGGATCAATGGGATCAACGCATTGCTGCTTGACGGCGGCGCCTCGGCGTGGGAGACCAACGTTCTTGCTACCGATTCGATTTGGCCGGAATGGGTAGTCAATAGGTCGATGCAATCAACGACGTTAGCCCTGCCGACCGTCGATGACTATCACACCGACGTCAGAGCCTGGATGACCGGCACGACTGCCGAGGTCCCTGCCTACCTGTCTATCCCCGGCACAGAGCAACTGCCAAGCGAAGCAGCAACAGTGATCGCCACCGGTGGCGGTGGCGGTGGTTGCGGATAGCGCCCGCAGCTACGGGGGCTCCTGCGGGTTTCCTGACAAGTTGCCATGCGACCGTCCTCATGCCCCCGGGCATCATCTCCGCCGGCAACGGTCTGGCGGCACCGACATTGGTGGAACAGCCGTCCCCAATCCGGCCCATGTAAGAATCTCGAGGTCGTCAGTAACGGCGATGACCTCGTAACCGGGAAACCGTTCTAGCCAGCCCGTGTCTCCTCCCTGAGACGAGAACAGCGCGGTACTGATCGCGTCGGCAGTACCTAGATCGGGTCCGATCACCGAGATGCTGGCCAGGCTGCCCGTACTGTCTCCCCATATGTGCTCACCCCGCTCGTATGTGCCCGAGGTGGCGATGGCCTGATCGGTCAACTCGAGGCCGATCACAGTGCGACTCAAATCGAGTGGATTTCGGATCCCAATGCTCCACCGCCCCCGCACGGCGATATCTCCGCCAGCATCGATATAGAAGCGGGTAAGGCCCGCATCGCTGAGGATGCCGGCAGCCCGTTCGATCGCCCATCCTTTCACGTACCCCGACGGATCGAGCTCACCCTCGGGTCGATGATCGAATCTACCGTCGCTCACTATTCGCAACGCCATACATCGCTCAAGAACCGCCGCCACCTCGGGGTGGATGTCCGGCTCGGCGATGTCACCGCGGCGGATCCGCATGATCTGGCTGTCAGGTCGATGGACCGAGAAGGTGTGATCGACCCAATGCAGCCAGTCGATGGCCCGGTCGATTGCACCGTCGTCGGTGTCATGCTCAGTAGCGAACCTGACCGCGGTTCCCATTACATGTTCGACTCGCATCACACACCCGTGCCCCGGAATCCTGCCCGCGGGATCGACACGGTGAAACTGGTGCCCTGGCCCGGTGAGGACTCCACGCTCGCCTCGCCGCCGTGCGCCGCAGCAATTGCGGCAACAATCGACAGCCCCAGCCCGCTTCCTCCCTGGCTTCGGGACCGACCTTTGTCGGCCCGGTAGAAGCGATCAAAGATGCGGTCGGCCTGCTCCGGTTCTATCCCCAACCCCTCGTCCGACACAGTGATGAGGTAGCCACTGGCATCGGTCTTGACCTCCACGCGGACCGGGGTGTCGGGAGACGTATGGGTCCGAGTATTCGACAGAAGGTTGCCAAAGACCTGGCGCAGTCGATCAACGTCGCCGAGGACGGTGACATCCTCTTCGCAGGCAAGTTCGATGCGGCGATCAGGCTCGACGGCTCGGGCATCCGCAACAGCATCCCCGGCCAATGCCGCCAGATCGACCTGAGCGAGGTCAAGCGGGCGACGCTGATCGAGCCTGGCCAGCAACAACAGATCATCGATCAGACGACCCATCCGCTTGGTCTCTCCTTCGATCCTTGCCATAGCTTCACCGAGCTTGTCGGGATCGTTCAGGGCACCAACCCGATACAGCTCGGCGTAGCCGCGGACTGAGACCAGCGGTGTTCGTAGCTCGTGCGAGGCGTCGGCGGCAAAGCGGCGGAGCCGGCCTTCGGTGTCCTCACGCTGGGCCATGGCCGCCTGGACCTCCTCAGCCATGTAGTTGAACGCTGCCCCGAGTTGTCCGACTTCTGTACGCGGGTCGACATGCTCGGTACGAATGGAGAGATCCCCTTCGGCAATGTCTTTCGCGGTCGCGGCGATATCGTGGACGGGTCGGAGCCCGTTTCGTATAGCCAACCAAGCCCCGGCGAGTAGAGCGACGACCACAAGCCCACCTACGCTAATCAGGGCCGCGACCATTGAATCGGTGGTGTCGTCAACATCCGCCATCGACGCCGCGGCCACGGTGACACCTGCAGGCGTAGCAACGGCGACAGCTCGATAGCGCAAGCCGGTGTCACCGACCGAGCCCGCGACAATCGGTTTCGGAGGCCCGGACAGGGCACCGGCGATCAATGCCGAATCGGCGATGTCCGGCAGCGGGTCGAGGTCGTCGGTCAAGCCCGATTCAAAGGCCCCAAGCAGATTCCCCTCCTCGTCGAACCGGAGAATCGCAACGCTGCGGCCGCCCACTGCTGGGCCAGCCGCACCCGGCCCTTCCAGATTTGAAGAGGCCGGCCGGCCGGCGGCTTCGAGTATCAACTCGTCGAGCTGCTCGATCATCGCGGATCGTGTGGTTGTGACGGTCACCGATCCGATTACCAGCACCGCAATCACAACGAGAGCAGTCAGCCAGGCGAGAATCCGCGCAGTTATCGACACGACGCTCCTCCCGACTCAGCATCCAAACCGCGTACCAGCTGCCCTCCCACGCGACTACGTCTCATCTGCCTGGAGCGAATAGCCGAAGCCACGCACCGTACGAATGAGCTTTGCCCCCTCGTCGGACTTGAGCTTCTTGCGCAGGTAAGAGATATAGACCTCCACTTCCCGCCCATCCCCATCGAAGTCGTAGTCCCACACGTGGTCGAGAATCTGCGTCTTGGATACGACCTTCCCCGCGTTGATCATCAAGTAGCGCAGAAGCCGAAACTCCGTAGGGCTGAACTCAACCTCTTTGTCGCGCAGCCAAACCCGGTGGGCGTCCTCGTCGAGCACCAATCCGCCAATGCGGAGCTGCTCGCTGGTCTCAGCCATCCGCTTGCCGTGACGGCGCAGCAGGGCAGAGATCCGAAGGGTCAGTTCCTCGAGGCTGAATGGCTTCTTGACGTAGTCGTCCCCACCACGTGTGAAACCTGCGCGAACATCATCTTCGCCCTCGCGGGCGGTGAGGAAAATCACCGGAACCTCGTTGCCATCTTTGCGCAGGCGGCGACAGACCTCGAATCCATCGAGATCCGGCAGATTCACATCCAGAACGATCAGATCTGGTTCGGATCGCTTCACCGCGTTGAGCGCATCGACGCCGGAGCCGGCGACCACTAC
>JASJHC010000352.1:0-3568 GCA_033791245.1 Acidimicrobiia bacterium
AGGTCACGACCGCCTCCGCAGCCAGAGCACTGGGAATGTCCAAAACCCGGTTCCATGAGGGAGGAGCCCTCCTCGAATCGGAGGCAGAACTCGACGAAATGGACGTGCTCCACTTTGAAGAGATTGGTGCTTCTGTGGCAACGATGTCCGAGGAGAAGGCTGCAGAACTCCGCGAGAAATCCAACGTTGCTGAAGTCATTGAGGACTTCGAGGTGTTTGCGCTCGCCGATGACAATCCTGGGATAAGCATCGACCCCAGCGACGGCGGCAACTACCCGCAAGGGTACTGGGACGACCAACCAGTGATCCAGGCGCTCGATTCTTCACAAGCCGACTGTCCACCCGGATCGCGGCGTTTCTGTATCAAGCTCAGCCCGTGGTCACCGCCGATCTGCTTCTGCATACCCTGGAGGTCCGGTCCCCCCGACCCCGGTCCGACACCACCACCTCCTCCGCCGAATCAGGCGATCCCGTGGAACATCACCATGGTCGGCGCCGACCGAGTCTGGTCACGGGTCACCGGGAGCGGGGTCAAGGTTGCCATCCTCGACACCGGGATTGACGATGATCACCCCGACCTCAGTGTCTCTGGGGGAGTCTCGATGGTGCCCGCGGTGACCAGCTGGGATGACGACCACGGGCACGGCACCCATTGCGCAGGGATCGTCGGAGCACGCAACAACGCAACCGGCGTTGTTGGGGTCGCCCCCGGGTCCGCGCTCTACGCCGTGAAGGTTCTCGATGGCAACGGTTCCGGCCGCCTGAGCTGGATTCTCGCCGGTATGGGCTGGGCGGTAGACAACGACATGGCCGTAGCTTCGATGAGTCTGGGTAGCAATGTGACGAGTCCTGACGCGGATTGCACCCTTGCCTACCAGCGGGCTGCCGAGCGGCTGGAGGCTGCGGGCTGCCTCGTTGTCGCTGCCGCCGGCAACAACGGCCGCGACACCACCAATCCGTGGGTTGGCAACCCAGCACGTTGTGCTGGTTTCATGGCGGTTGCCGCCGTCGACAGAAACCGCAAACTCGCCGACTTCTCGTCACGCGGTCCGGCGAGTCTTTGCAGCAACTGCGGCGTCGAGATCTCAGCGCCTGGCGTTTCGATCAGCTCGACGGTGCCCGGCGGCGGGTTGGGAACCAAGTCTGGCACCAGCATGGCGTGTCCCCACGTGTCGGGAGCGGCCGCCTTGCTCAAAGAACTCCATCCGAGTTGGACCCCGTCACGGATTCGGGCCCGACTCCGTGCTACCGCACAGGATCTGGGGGTCCCGGGCGACGATCCGGGCTTTGGGTCGGGTCTGCTTGACTGCTACCAGGCGGTCTTCGGATAGGTGAGACGTGTCAGAGTCGATAGACAATGAGGTGCCGACCGAGCCAGAGTGGGTGCCCCCTGCTCTGCCGGTCGCCGCTTCCTCCAATGCGAACCAAGCATTGCTGGAGCTGTGGAACGAGCAACCCGATGATCACCACGACGTGGTCGTTATCTTGACGCCGGCCAGTGAGGACATCGAGCCGATGTCGCTGGGGATGAAGAGCTTCGAGCCGATCCCGTATCAGCCGGGAATGTTCAGGGCGACCATGTGTGGTGCGGATCTGCTCGCCCTCGTGGACCGTCCCGAGGTCGAAGCTGTTGTTCCTGATGACGAGGTTGGTGCCCTCGAAACGTAGACCGGTTAGATCTGCTGGCGTTTGCGGGCAATGACCTCGGAACCGGAATAGCCCACGAGTTCAACCTCGGTTGACTGGGTGGGAAGCCCCGTGAGCGACTGTGTCTCGCCGTCGGCTGGGTTGATCGTTCCAGTCGCCTTGCCCCCGATCCGCACCTCGATGGATTCCACACCACTGGTTTCCGCCCGCACCTCGAGCCGTCCCCGCGCTCGCCGCTTGAGGGTGACCCGGAAGCGGCGCTCTGGTTGGGCACGTAGGAGTCCGATTGCGCTACTGATCAGGTCATCGTTGCCACCCAGGATGTCACGCTCGCTCGTGTAGTGGCGGTGGTCGATACGAATCCCGAGGTCCTCGAGCACTTCGCCTTCTGCCTCGCCGACACGGGTGATTCTGCGCACCGACACTCGCATCTCGGCATCTCGCGGTAGAGATCGCAGGCCGCCTTCACCACCGCCGAGGAACAACAGGTCGCTGTGTCGCCAAACGTTGGCGCCACCTGCCCCGGTGTTGTCGGCGGTGCCAAGCACAAGGCCAATGCGGTGATCGATGAAGCCCGCCGCCAGGATGTCGGTGGCGCTGTAAGAGAGGGCATCGACGACAAGCACCACCGGTCCGTGATAGCGCTGGCCACGGTCGTTGGCGTCGTCCTCATTGGTGATGGGGAAGCCACGGGAGTATTCGGACCCCGTCGCTACCGCTTGTTGTAGCGATCCGATCCACGGCTTGAGGTCTAAGTCGGGAATGTCGGTGGAAGGGCTGTGTCGTCTACACAGGTCGAGCAGCAGCGGACTGGTGGTGAACTGGGCCCGTGCGGGCCGGATTCGGCGCGGCGTGAGAGTCTGCAAAATGCGTTCGGCCGCCCCGATGGCACCACCACCGTTGCCGCGAACGTCGACGATGAGGCCGGCATCGGGCATCAGCTCCACGAGACGGGCGAACTCGGTGACAAACGACTCAACATCGCTAACACTGAACGTAAAGATCCTTATGTAGCCGTATTGGCCATCGTTGACGGTCTTGGCGCGGAACACGCCAGGCAGGTGTGTCTCGAGGTGGTCGGTGGCAACCGCCAACGCTGTTGCTACAAACTGTCCACCCGCCCATGCCTCGGCCGCGGCGGCTTTGCGGGCATAGACGTGCTTGCGGGCCTCACCTACTGCGGCGGTCTGCAGGTCGAGGCCAAGAGCGGCGTCCGACGCCGAGGTCATCCGTGTTGCGGCGTTGTCGCCTGCGCCGACCAGACGCCACTCTTTGCGGACCTGCCGCATCTCGCCATCGAGCCCGCGGTAGGTGATGGTCACCCAATCCTCATCGGGTGGCACCGTGGTAATTAGCGGGCGTACGGTCATTGCGTCGAGACCGCGGGCAAACGCAGCCGCCTCGTTGCTGCCAGCCTGACGCTCCGCGTTCAGCTGGATGGCACGTCGGATCGGGGTGCCGTTCCAGTTGAGGACTTCGACTCCAGGCGCAAAGGTTGGGTGCTCCTCATCCGGCGCCACCTTGGAAACGAGATAGTGGGGGACAGGGTCCTCCGGGTCAGTGGTGTCGAAACACTCCTCGAGGAAGAACGGCAGTACAGCCGTAAAGGACCGGTATGGCTGGGGCAGGAGGTAATTGGTGTGCAGATCCCTGACCGAGTTGAAGATGTGGGTCATCTCATTGTGAAAGGCGACTTCGTCGGTCATGGTGTGTTCGTCTTGCTGAGAGAGTCGGTAACGCAGCAAGCGAAGACGCTGGATCGGGTCAACGGCGTGCAGTGACCGCTTCAGGGGGAGGTGCACGTAGGTTTGATCGAGCAGCACAATCGCCTGGTCAATCAGGGTGAGACGGTCCCCGAGCGTCAACGGTCCATCCTCACCAGCGGCGCTTGACAGGTTGGCGGCCGCGGCTGCCAACGATG
>JASJHC010000353.1:0-4076 GCA_033791245.1 Acidimicrobiia bacterium
CCTCCTAGATCGCGCTGGTCGAATAGATTGATGGTACCAATGTCATCTCGATAGACACGACCGTACTCTTCGAAGGCCACGATGAGCGGCAGCGCGTCGGTCAACAACTCTTCGGGTTGGGAGAAGGTTGCCTGCGCCAAGCGAAGCATGACTGCATTGGGATGCGCCGCGAATTCCTGCACTCTCGCGGGATCCGGGTCGCACGCGGAATGTGGCAACGGCGCCAGCTGCTTGATCACTTTGACGGCGTGCTGCGGAACAACGCGCCCCTCCACCGCGCAGCGCTCGGCGAGTAGCGCCACCTGTCGCGTAATATAGTGGAGCGTGATATCGACGTAGTCACGGACGAAAGTCTCGCCTCTACGCTCGAGAATGTCGTTTTCGACATAGGGGACGAATCTTTGGGCCGCCAAAAAGGGCTTTTCAGCCCGATCTCCCACCAAAAGGGTGGCGAGGTCGAAGCCCTCGAACTCGACCGCGTTGGTGACAATGCGTCGCCGGCTCAAACTACCGGTTCCATGGATCACCGTCGGAGCGGGTTGGCGGCGTGGATCGATCGCCCCCCGACGTAAACCGGTAGGGACGAACAGATGGCGCTTCTCTCGGACCAGGCTCGCCTGCACCAAGCTGTCGAAGAAGGTCACCCAGTTGCCATCCCAACGCACCTCGACATGTTGCCCATCGAGCGACACGCTTTGCACGCCACGGAAGGTCTCGCCGTACTGGTAGCCGCGCAGGCGTGTCTCTTTGTACAGGTCATCGCCCGTCATGAGCGGAACGTCCTCGGTTGAACCCATAGGCGCGGGTCCGATTGCTACATCATCGCCAGTATGCACGTTGCCAGTGGCCACAACATCGTCGCCCTCCACGACTTCGAAGCGCCCACCGACCGGCAGGTAGCTGACCTTGAGCTCGGTGGTGTGCTCCTCGCTGAGCATTGTAGCCCGCATAAAACGCACATCGAGGAACTCGATCGGGAGTTGATCGATTCCCACGTTCTTGATGCGCGCAAGCGTACGCCACACCAGCCATAGATAGCCGACCGCTGGGAAGAGTACGTGACCGTTGATTTTGTGGTCGGCAATGAAAGCGTACGCCTCGCTTTTGAGATCGATTTCGTAGGAGAAGTCGAGGTGACCGGTTTGCCGCAAGACATCCCGGCTCAAATCCGCCAGCGGCCATTCGCTGCTGTGGTCCCAGGCGCCGAGAAAAGGTACGCGCAAGATCTGCTCTCTCGTGCCCGCGGAACCTTGGTGTCTCGAATCCGCGGTGTCCCCACCGCGCCAGTCAATCTCAATATTGTGAAGCCAACATGTTCCGAGGGCGTTGAGGACTTCGACGCGGTTATCGTAGTCGCGGCGCATGGCGTGCGCATAGGTACAGTCCTCAACTGAGCCGATCACCGCCGAGTGCAACAATGAGTGGGGCCCCATCTCGATGACCATGGCACCCCGAGGGAGCTGCTGTAGCGCTTCGGCAAAGCGCACGGGACGTGTCAGATTGTCGACGAAATACTCAGCGGTACACAGGTCTTCGCCAGCCTCGTCCGCATTTCGGGAAGTGGACAACCACCTTGCCGACCGCGGTTTGGGTGCTGGGATGAGCTTCTCCAGGGCCGCGCGCAGGGCAGGCGCCGCGGCTCGGACTTGCCGCGAGTGAAAGGCAATGCCGGAGGAATTCACCACCGTGGCTTGCTCCCCCAGGGCGGCGAGTCGACTGACCAAGGCGTCGATTGCGGTGGTCGAGCCCGACAGCGTCACATTCTCCGGCGCGTTGTGGCATGCCACCGTTACTTCGTCGCTGGCCAACGACTGAGCATCGAGCCAGGTGCGTTCGACGACAGCCATTTTCCCGTGGGTCCTAGGCTCGTCCTCAACACTGCGTCCGCGATGATAGGCGGCCAGGACCGCTTGTTCACGGGTGAGGCCACCGTCCGCATAGCCACAAGCGATTTCACCGACGCTGTGGCCAACGAAGCCATCCGCGTCAACGCCATGCGCGCGGAAGAGGTCGACCATGCTTAGCTGCACGGCCGTAATACCGACGAAGGCATGGGTGGGTGAGGCGAAGGCGGTGGCATCGTCGCTTGAGATGAGCGCATGCAGATCGAGGGGTGATTCGAGGCGGTTGAGTACCTCGGCACAGGCGTCGAACGATGCGCGGAATATGGGCAGGGTCAGGAGGTCTGCTGCCATCTTCGGCCATTGCGAACCCATTCCGGGAAAAGCGAAATACAGGGGCGGCTTGGCGCTGGGTCGCTCAGCGACCAACGCCGAGCCCAAGCCGTTTGCTTCAACGACAACACCGCCGCGAAAGCCAAAGGCGTCGGTGTTGGCGATGCTTTGAAGAAACTCGACGCTCTCGGTGGAGAGTTCATCGGCACGCAAGCCATCGAGGAGCTGAGTCACGCTGTCTCGGGTTCGCCCGGCGACGGGCAGGAAAGTGGGTGAGGTGACCTTCCCAGTCGCGCGTCCCTGGACCGATTCACCACCAGCAAGGATCAGATGGGCGTTGGTGCCACCGAAGCCGAAGGAGTTGATGCCGACCAGGCCGCCAGTCCAAGGCATATTCTCGGTGACGACGCGAACGCTGCCGTCGTGCAGCGCGGGGATGTCGCGGTTGGGCTCTTTGAAATGCAGATTGGCCGGCAGGACTCCGTTCTTCATGGACAAGAGAACCTTGATGACGCCCAACAGGGCGGCCGCGCCCTCAGCATGGCCGGCGTTCGATTTTACCGAGCCGAGCAGAAGAGGATTGTCTCGACCCCGGGCCGCTGGCTGGAAGACCTCTGCGATGGCACCGACCTCCTGTGGATCGCCGGCACGGGTTCCTGTGCCATGCGCCTCAACGTAGCTGACGTGCTGTGGATCGATCCCAGCTTCACGGTATACGTCACGCAGCAGCTGCACTTGGGCTTGGCCACTGGGAAAGGTGATGCCTTGGCTGGTATAGCCGTCGTTGTTGGTTTTGCTGCCGACAATGGTGGCGTAGGTGCGCTTGGCGAGGTCTGACCGGGTAACAACGATGACGCCAACGCCATCGGCGCGCACGTAGCCGTCGCCGCTCTGATCAAACGACTTGCAGGTGCCGGAGGGCGACAACATCTGCAGTTTTGCGAAGGTGAGGCTCGTTGATGGCCGGTGTACGAAGTTCGTGCCGCCAACGAGCGCCACGTCGCAGTCGCCGGCTTGAACCGCTTTGACAGCCGCGTCGAGGGCCACCATCGAAGACGAGCAGGCGGAGTCGATAGTTTGGCTCGGACCGTGAAAGTCGTAGAAATACGACAGGCGGTTGGCAAACATTGACAAAGCGCAGCCGGTGTTCTCGTAGCCCGTTAGGGAATCGGGGTCACTGCAGTAGATGGCTTGGGCATCACTTCCGCAGGCCCCCACAAACACCGCCGTGCGCGAACCACGCAGCGATTCTGGATTGATGCCCGCGTCGAGGAAGGCTTCGTAGCTGACTTCGAGCAACATGCGCAGCTGTGGGTCCATCTTTTCGGCCTGCTTGCCATGCACACCAAAGAACTTCGCGTCAAAGCGGGTTGGGGAGAGTACCTTGCCAAAGCGGGGCGGCAGACCAAACAGGCCGACCGGCCAACGCGAATCGTCTTCGCTAACCATGTCAACGCCGTTGACGAGGTTGTCCCAGAACTCAGCGGGTGAGTCAGAACGAGGAAACCGGCAGGATAGGCCGGAAATGACTATTTTCACCATGGGGATACTTCCTTTGAATCAACGGCGAGGGCGGACCGGAACTCCAGCGGCACATCGCTCTATCAACCGTAAGCCCTGCCCATACCAAAGCCGCCCCCAAAGTCGAGGTGGGTACGACTGAATCTGCCTGGGAAATGTGACTGCAGTCCCTCCCGATCGCAAACCCACCCCTTCGCTACCCATATTCCTGTAATCTAACTCCGTATCTTCGCCTGCTTGAGCCCTGGTATATGCCCGCTCATCACTCCAAAATTGATATAAGGGAATAAGGTGGTCATCTTTGGGACCTTTTTGGTTCCATATCAATCCTAATGTACCCATATTCCTGTAATCTAACTCCGCATCTTCGCCTACTTGAGC
>JASJHC010000354.1:0-4180 GCA_033791245.1 Acidimicrobiia bacterium
ATGACCGAGGATCCCGATACCCGCATCGCACGGCCTCGTCAGATCTATCTCGGCGAGACAACCCGTGAGTTCCTACCGCTACACAAGCGGTAGGACGGCGACACAGGATCCACTCAGGGACCGGTGCGGCTACTCCGTACCGGTCCTTGTTGATTCTGCAGGCGGCACAGGTTCCGTGTAGGTCTCAACGACCGTCCCTGACCTACCGTCCACTCGAACCAGACCACGTTGGCTGGGCGGCTCGTCGGCGGAGAACACGAGGACATTCCATATGGGTCGCGCCAGCACCCCGTCAAACCCCAGCACCGCCGAGGCATGACCAACAGGAAACTCCATTGCGGCGTTGGCAATGGTCAGAGCTTGGTGGTCCTTTACGGCCAGGTGATGGCCCGCCGCAAAGTGATAGACCCCGATACCGACGAACAGGGCTACAGCAACCCACATCCCACTCGGCAAGCCTGCGACGATTCCAACACCGGTCACCGCGGCTGCGACGAAGTAGACGACACCGGCGCGACGTCGTCGGGCCGGGTCGGGGACTTCATAGGGTCCAAGGACGTTGGCATCCAGGTCGTCCGGCATCCCCGCTGCCGCCGCTATGTTGGCGGGAACCTCAATTGACGGGAGCTCTGGGCGACGATCGGTCATAGCCCGGCGTGTGCCCTTTCGTAAGCCTCGTGGTCGACGACGTCCTCGCCGCGGTTGCGATGCCAGCGGTCCCACAAGACCAGCATCGACGGCAGCACCAGGACACTGGCAATCAACGCAAAGACGATGGCCCAGAATGTGACCTCACCCAGCTGTTTGAACGGGGTCAGCGTTGATGTCATCAGAATGCCGAAGCCCGCAGCGGTGGTGAAAGCCGACCCGGCCAACGCCCCGCCGGTGTGGGTGGTTGTAGACCGAATTGCTTCCTCCGGATTGTCGAAGCGCTGCCTGTCTTCCTGATATCGATGTGTGATGTGAATCGTGTACGGCACACCGATACCAATCGCGAGGTTGGCGATCATCGCTGTTACCGGGTTGAAAGAGATGCCACGGGCCGCCATGACGCCGAACACCCAGAGAACAATCAACACAACAGGCAGGATCGTGATCACACCGAGGAACGGGCGCCGTGCCTCAACCCAGAAGGTGATTACCAGCAGCGCCATCGCAGCCAGAATCGTGAAACCGAGCGATGTCGCTTGGCTATCGGACAAAGCGGTAACGACACCGGAACTGATGATGTTCTGGTTAGTGGGAACCGCAGAAGGGCCGATCGCCAGGACCGGTGCGACGTCGTCCTTGAGGTCTTCCGACAGTTGCGTTGCGCCTGCTTCTCCGGCCTGCGTCGAGACACCGATGTCGATGTACCTATACGAGCCGTCCTCCTTGGCAATAGTCCTCGCCATCGTGTTCGGTGCGGCCGCGAGTGCAAGGTCATAGAGAGCGACCACGTCAGTGTCAACCGAAACCGTGAGGTCGGGTTGCAGCCCTGCTGCGAATGCGGCGGCCGCGAATTCCGCGTCGTAGGTCATCGGGTCGCCACCTTGGTCGGGTGACTGCACCAACTGTTCGATCACAGAAACCGGAGACTCGGCGGCGGCCCGCGGACCAAACTGGATCACATTGTCGGTGTCACTCATGTTCGCCCAGGAGGCAACTAACGCGTTGTGGACATCGGGCGAGGCGACGTCGCCCTCAATGATGATTTCGGTCTCCTCACCGAATCCTCCGCCGAATTCTTCAGTGATGACTTCGAACGTATCCAGCATCGGGTTACCTTCGGGAAGGAAGTCGGTGAAGCTGAACGTGGTGCTCAGATTGGTCAAGCCGACAAAGCCGAGGGCGCCAAGCGCCAACGCCGCGATCAGCGTGGACACGGCGTACTTCTCAGCCAGAACCGCGGTGGAGCCCATGATGCGCGGCAGCACCCGCTCGCTCTGATGCCCGAAGGCTTCACGCTCCAGATGACCGGCCGCTTCGCCTTTCTTGTCCAGCAAGGTGCGGATGGCCGGAACAACCGTGAGCATCAGCACGAAGGCGGAAGTGATGCCGACCGCAGCCAGAATGCCGAAGTCGCGCAAAGCGGTAACAGGGTTGATCACATTGGTGAGGAAGCCGACCGAGGTCGTAGCCGTTGCCAGAACAAGCGCGATGCCAACTGTCTTGGTGGCATTGGTTGCCGCATCCGGGACTGATACCCCGGCACCGAGTTCCTCGCGGTACCGGCTGTTCATGTGAATCGCATAGTCAACGCCAAGGCCGATGAGCAGGATCGGAAGAATCTGCAGGATCTCGTTGAAGTTCCCGATTACGCCCAGATACTTCGGACCGAGGATTACGCCCGCTCCATTCATCCAGACAATGGAAACGATTATTACGAGCATGGTCAGACCCATATCAGCGAGAGCCCGCCGCAGCGCCCGTCCCCTGGTCAGCTTTCCACGCGGATGAATCCAGAACACAAACATCAGAATCAGGACAATGATCAGGAAAGCCATTCCAAAGAGCCGACCGATTTCACCGGCGAATTCGTCGGTGTCGGAGAACAGCAGAGCGAAGCTAAACGCCTTGCCAGTGGCCACGGTGGTGGGAGTGCCTTCGATGCTGTCCTTCATGTCCAGCTCGATGGCGGTCAACTCGACGAGATCGGGATCATCTAGGTCGGATACATTGAGGAAGACGACCAACAGGCCCTTCTGTGCCTCGGGGACGGCTAGATCCGAGCTGGCGCCAAATAGGCCCTCAAATAGGCTGCGCAGCTCCGGCGGGGTCTGCTCTAGGCTCTGCACCAGCGCTTGCTTCACCTCATCGTCAGTGATGTTGGCGATCAGCGTGTCAAAGGGAACGCCCATCTCTTCCGCCTGTGCGTCTAAACCCGCCAGCAGACCGTCGAAGTAGCCGACAACGTCGCCACCGGGTCGTTGTTTGAAGAGCTCGCTGGCTCGCGAAGTTTCGATCGCCTGGCGGATGGCGACGTAGTCACGCAGTCCGTCAGCGGTCAACAGGTCGCCGCCTTCGGCCGCGGAGACAAGAATCTGCACCGGTTCTTCTGAGTTGTCCTGGAAGTAGTCGGCGATTACGTCTTGGGCGAGGAACTCCGGGGAGTCCGGGGAGAAGCCTTCGTTGCCAGAAGCCATCTCCTGCTGCGGCAGGAAGAAGCCAAATACAAGCGTAACCACGAGGGTCCCAGCGATGATTCCCCACGGGGATTTCCTCACCATCCCGGCGAGCAAACGGACAAATGTCTTCACGTTGAGAATCCCTTCGAAGGACTTGATTGGGTAAGAAGTCTTATTGAAGCGTCCCGGCGACCGCCAGGAGCGAAGACCGAGGATACCCGCTATTTGACTCGGTCTATGTCATCGCGGGGGACGGCACAGCTCCACGAGGCTTTCGGTGATCTCGGCGAGGCTGACGCCACGTCGTTCTTCTTCCTGACGAAGCCGTATGCCGGCGGTGCCGTCAGCGACATCACTGTCGCCTACAACCAAGACGGCGGGGTGCTTTTGGGTGACGGCGCGCCGAATCTTCTCTCCGACAGTGTCATCTGCTCCATCGACTTCGACACGCAGACCGGCGGCCCGAAGCGTCTCGGCAACGCTGTTTGCGTAGTCGAGGTGCCTGTCGGCGACCGAGATAATCGTTGCCTGGACCGGTGACAGCCAGCCCGGCAAGGCCCCGGCGTAATGCTCGATGAGGATGCCGACGAAGCGCTCAATTGATCCCATCAGTGCGCGGTGGATCATCACCGGGCGTTCCCGATTGTTGTGATCGGTTGCGTACAAGAGGTCAAAATTCTCCGGCTGGGCAAAGTCCACCTGGATGGTCGACAACTGCCAGCGCCGTCCGATGGCGTCACGAATGTGTACATCGATCTTGGGGCCGTAGAAAGCACCCTCGCCTTCGGCCACGGTGTATGGCAGGTCGGCGGTCTCGAGCGCCAGACGGAGGGCGTCCTCGGCCTTGGTCCACAATTCGTCGCTACCGATGGACTTCTCTGGGTCCCTGGTCGATAGGTCGGCCTCAAAATCTGTGAAACCAAAGTCCCGCAGCACCATCAGCGTGAAGTCAAGAAGATTTTGCAGCTCGGCGGCGATGTCCTTCTCCTCGATGAAGATGTGACTGTCGTCTTGCGTGAAGCCACGGGCTCGCATCAAGCCGTGCACCACGCCAGAGCGCTCATAGCGGTAGA
>JASJHC010000355.1:0-7679 GCA_033791245.1 Acidimicrobiia bacterium
TACTTCGGGTTGGTGGGCGGAGGCATGTATGTCTACTTCGCCGGGAGAGGGATCTTCACCAGAATGGCGCTCGAGCGACGTGGCTTTCGAGTCGGCACGCCACAGAACCTGAAAATCGGCTATCTGATGCTGCTCATCTGGGGTGCGATGGGGTTGATCACCATCGCCGCCGCCGTGATCGCCCTACCCACATAGAGGGACCAATGAGCGAACCGACCAGCTGCGTGGCATCAGCTGCCGTATGGTCCTGAGGTACGCAACGAGAGCTAGACCGTGCCATTCCAAATCGCGGCGCTGCTGGCCGCATCCTCGTGGGCCGTTGGCGGACTCGTTGCCGCTGAACCAGTCGATTCTGGTTTTGGTGGCACCGGTCCTCCATCTACCAATCATCTGGGCAGTAACCAAGCAAAGCCACCGGCCGGCGCCTGGCTCGGTGCCGGGTTTGCTGTAGCCGGGATTGCAATGGTGTTGGCGTAGTCCCTCGAATAGTCATCCACTTTCACACCCGGCTCCTGAATTAGTACTAAAGGCTGTTCGAAGGAACGCCATGTACCAGGAGAGAACAATGAAATTCCGACTTATTGCCTTATTGGCAGCTATGACACTGATATTCGCCGCATGCAGCTCTGACGATGCGGAAGAGACCACCACGACTGCAGCGGAGGCCACCACCACCACTGAAGCCGCGATGGAAGAAGAAATGACCGAAGACACGATCGTTGATGTCGCCATCGGCGGTGGCTTTAACACCTTGGTCGCAGCCGTGCAGGCCGCCGGCCTCGTCGAGACCCTGTCGGGTGACGGACCATTCACGGTCTTCGCACCAACTGACGAGGCGTTCGCAGCCCTTCCCGAGGGCACCCTCGACGCACTGCTCGCCGATCCCGAGGCCCTCGCCGAGATCCTCACCTACCACGTCGTATCCGGCAAGGTTCTTGCGGCCGATGTCGTCGGTCTTAGCTCGGCAACGACCGTCCAGGGCGAAGATATCGCCATTGCCGTCGTCGACGGAGCCGTCGTCCTCAACGGATCTTCAAACGTAACCGCAACCGACGTTGCCGCATCAAATGGTGTCGTCCACGTGATCGATGCAGTCATCCTGCCGCCCACCAGCTAAGGACCCAACTAGACAACAAACCCCCTCCCCGGCAACCGCAAGGGACGCTCAAGCACCCATCTTGAGCGTCCCTTTGCCGCGCCCGGTATGCATCGCCCGGCTAGATTCCTCGCATGGCAACAGGTGAATCAACAAAAGTAGTAATCGCCGCGTTCTTTGCGAACCTCGGAATCGCAATCGCAAAGTTCATTGGCTTCGTCTTTACCGGATCGTCCTCGATGCTGGCTGAGGCAATCCACTCCACGGCCGACACCGGCAACCAGGCGTTGCTCCTTCTGGGCGGGAGACTCTCCAAACGAGACCCCGACGCAGAGTTCCAATTTGGCTATGCCAGAGAGAGGTACTTCTGGGCGTTCGTCGTTGCGTTGGTGCTTTTCTCACTCGGGTCACTCTTTGCGATCTACGAAGGCATTGAAAAGATAGGCCACCCTCATGAGCTGGAGAACGTCGGATGGGCGTTCGCCATCCTCAGTCTGGGCATCGTCTTTGAAGGCTTTGCGTTTATGACCGCAGTGCGCGCCTCGATACCGATCAAGGGTGATCGCACGTGGTGGCAATTCATTCGTACCTCGCGTGTGGCCGAACTCACCGTGGTCTTGTTGGAGGACTTCGGCGCTCTGATCGGTCTCGTCATCGCGCTGACCGCCATCGCCACGGCCACCATCACCGGCGACCCGATCTGGGACGGCATCGGAACCCTGAGCATCGGCATCCTCCTCGGTGTAATCGCCATCCTGCTGGCAATAGAGATGAAGGGCCTCCTCATCGGAGAATCAGCCAGACCCGGTGAGTATCAGAAAATCAAGGAAGCGATGCTCACATCACCAAGTGTCGTCGACGTTATCCATCTTCGCACCCAGCACTTCGGGCCCCAGCAACTGCTCGTTGGAGCCAAGATCGTGTTCGATTCCGATCTCACTTTCGAGCAACTGGCAGATGCCATCAACGAGGTCGAGCGCAGGGTCCGGAAAGAAGTGCCGATCGCCAGACCGATGTATATCGAGCCTGACATCGCCCGCGATATCAAGGACTCGCCCGCCGCCGATGACCATCACGATTGACCTCTCCGCAATACGAATATGATGGGGTCATGAAAGGCGACATCATCCTCGTGGGCGAGGAACACAAGAACGCAGCGGATCAGATCATCGAGCGGCTGTTTGACGAGATCGCGGCGACCGATCGTCGTTACACGATGACGGTTGCCGGGGAATCTGGCAGCGGAAAGTCGGAAATGGGTCAGGCACTGGCCGACTCCCTTGGCGAGCGCGGCGTGACCGCGGTCGTGCTCCAGCAGGACGACTACTACGTGCTCCCTCCGAGATTCAACGATGCGGCGCGACGCGCCAACTTCGCTTGGGTTGGCACGACCGAGGTCAGACTCGATGTTCTTGAATCACACCTGAAGGCCGCACAAGACGGCGAAGAGAGCATCGAAAAGCCGCTCGTGATCTACGACGACAACCTGATCGAGACCGAAAGTGTCTCGCTGGAGGGGATCGACGTAGTCATTGCAGAGGGGGTATACACCTCGCTTTGTGAAAGTATCGACCGTCGGGTCTTTATTGCCCGTAACCGATTGGAAACACTCGAGCACCGGATGAAGCGAGGTCGCGAAGACTTCGACCCGTTCATCGAGGACGTGCTCACCAAAGAGCATGAGATCATCTCGCAGCACCGATCCAAAGCCGACGTTGTTATCACTCGCGATTACGACGTTGAATTCATAACCGTGTGACTAAGAAGAGACTCCCTGGTGAGGCGGACTACATCGCGGGGCGCAGCTCGTACCTAGCGGGGCTTCTCCCGCAGGATGCGATGGCGATTCCGTTTGCAGACGTTCTCAAACTGCTGCGGCGCCGCTACGGGGCTGCTGTTGATATCGCTCTGTCGCCGGACGCCGTCGACCCCGCTACCCCCACGTCACGTCTCCCCCGCGAGGTGCAGTCGCCGCGTTCGGGCGAACCCGACTCATCGTGGCTGAAGGCCACCAACATGGTTGGCATCAACGTCCGCACCGTCGGTGACTACGGCGGCGTGATCAAATACGCTCTGACTATGCCGGAGGCTTTCGACTCGATCCATCTGCTGCCGATCTGGGAGCCAGGCGTAGTTGAAAGCCTGTACGGCATGGCGAGTTGGAATTTGAACACAGAGTTCTACTCATCAGAGTTCCAGCAGGTCGCTCCTCACCTCGACACGATTGAACGCCAACTACGTGCAATGTCGAATGTGATTCACGTTATGGGCAAGACCGTCGGGATGGATGTCATCCCGCATACCGATCGCTTCTCCGAAGCTGCTGTTGGCAGACCCGACCTATTCGAGTGGATGCGGATACGCGACCGGCAGATCGTCGACCATTCCGATTCGCTCAACCAGGAGGCAATGGACGAAATCCACAGCTGGCTGGTCAAAGTTGGCAGCGCCACGAAGGCGATCCCGGTTCCGGCTAAAGCATCCACCCTCTTTGGGCTGGACGAGGCAAGGCGCCTGGCCATTTTGTTCGGTGACGCCGGCGACCGCTTTGGCCGGATTGAGCGCCGTATTGACCTGATCAAACATCTCAAGTGGGTTGGACTGGAGCCGGTTCCCGCCACGATGGGTGTGCCGTTCCGCGGCATCATGGTCGACCCCAACCCCGAGAATGCTGTCATAGACGACCACGGCATGGAATGGCTGGATATGGTTATGACCGAGCCTGAGTTCATGTCGCGGGTGTTCTCGCCGCTTGCTCGGTTCAAGTTCTACGGTCGGCTCAATGACAATGCCGACTGGGAGATCGACTTCGACAAGCCGCGCACGCACGTCTGGGAGTACGTCTGCGAGCACTACGCCGCTACCCAACAGATCGGGAACTTCGATTTCATGCGGGGCGACATGTCTCATGTTCAGATGCGCCCCAACGGCGTTCCCGATGTTGTTGACGGCTACTACGACATCCTGGCAGCTGTGAAGACCCACATTCAACAACAGACACCGGCTCCATGGTTTGGCTACTTCGCCGAAACCTTCCTGCCGCCGCGAGACGTCTTCCAGTTCGGCGAGGAGATAGACCATCTCGAAGCATCACTTGCCGACGTGACCCTCGGCGATCTGCAGTCGACGGTTGTCGGCAGCACCTCGTTCCTACATCGATTCCGTCGCTATCTCGATGACCTCGACACGCGGCTAACAGCCCCGGCGTTCGGAGTGATGACTGCCGACAAGGACGATCCCAGGTTCGACGAGTTCTATCGAGCGGGCAACGAGGTGCGCCTCTTCACCGCATTGTTTGTCCCGGACATGCCCTCATATACGGGGCTCGGATTTATGGTGCGCGACGTGCATTGGGAACCTGTAGAGAATGAGCGCTACACCAAGCTGTTCGTGTTTAGGGAGATGGGTGACTCCAACTACCTCCCCTCAAAGGCCCGGTTTGGGACCGAGTTCATATGGGGAGAAAACCGTGAGCTTTTCGAGCGGCTGACGACACTGCGCTCCCATGCCGAAGATGTGGTTGCCTCCATCGCAGGGACCAAGACGAGGTGGCTTATCCCACCGGACGCCAGGGCGCACCGCTTAACTGCAGCTTGGACCCAACAAGGAAGTCCCAAATACGTCTTTGTTGCGAACTACGACCTCCAAAAGGATTCGGGCTACTTCGGCATTCCGGATCTCGATCAGAAAGCTGTGCTGATCGAGGAGTATTCGACCATCGGATCCCCTCCGGACGTGGATCGCACGCTCACCTGGAATGGCTTCTTCCACCGGATCGACAACCTGGCTCCCGGCGAGGGACGGGTGTACCGAGTCGAGCGCTAACCAAGCCGACTCTTGCGCAGTATCTTGAGCACCGAGCAAACGAGGTGTCCATGCGTTTTCGAACCAAACAGATCCATGCCGGGGTCACGCCCGACCCGACCACCGGCGCAATACTGACGCCGATCCACCAGTCGACCACGTTCGTCCAGCCGTCCGTCGACGAATACATGTCAACCGGCTACTCCTATTCGCGGAGTGGCAACCCGACTGTGCGGGCCCTGGAGATCAAAGTCGCAACGCTGGAGGGCGGTGCCAACGCCGCTGCATTCGGGACAGGAATGGCCGCAACCAATGCGGTGATGCTGGCGATGCTGAATGCCGGAGACCACGTCGTGTTCTCCGATGTCGTCTACGGGGGTACCTACCGCCTGGCCACCCAGGTGTATCGCCGCTTCGGTGTCGGGTACGACTTCGTCGACAGCTCCAATCCGGAGAGCGTCGCAGCTGCGATCAAGGACAACACTCGACTCATCTTTACGGAAACCCCGGCAAACCCCACGCTGAAGCTGACGGACATCGCTGCCGTCTCCGAGATCGCAACCGCCCACAACATCCCCCATTGCGTCGACAACACGTTCCTGACGCCCTATTACCAGCGGCCTTTCGAGCTAGGTGCCGACCTGATCGTGCACTCGACCACCAAGTACTTCGACGGCCACAATGCCACCGTCGGCGGAGCTGTAGTTTCCCGCACCGCTGAGCTGCACGAGCAAATTCAGTTCATCCAGAACTCAACCGGCACCACGATGTCGCCACAGGTTGCCTGGCTGACCCTGCAAGGGACCAAGACGCTGTCGGAGCGACTTGATCGACAGTCGGACAACGCAATGAAGGTTGCGCTGTTCCTCGAGGCCCATCCCAAGGTGAACCAAGTGGCCTATCCGGGTTTGGAGTCGTTCCCCCAGCATGAATTGGCCAAGAAACAGGCCTCTGGGTTCGGAGCGATGGCGTGGTTTGAGGTCCAAGGTGGGGTCGAAGCTGGAAAGAAGCTAATGGGTCTCGTTGAGCTGTGGACCCTTGCGGAGAACCTCGGCTCGGTTGAGTCCTTGATCACGCATCCGGTGACGATGACTCATGCCGCAATCGAGCCCGAAGCCAGGCTCAAGGTCGGCATCACCGACGGTCTCGTCCGCATCTCCGTTGGCATGGAGGATGTCGAGGATTTGATTGAGGATCTCGAACAGGCGCTCGACCGGATATGAGCAACGATTCTCTTCTGGCCTCCCTGGCGACGCTGGGAACCGAATTCGAGATTGTGCCGTGTGATCCGGAGTTGGCCGACACTGCCGAGTTCTGTGCAGCATACGGATACGACCTGGCCGACTCGGCGAACACAATCCTGGTGGTTGGCAAGCGTGATCCTCGGGTATATGTGGCTTGCATCGTTCTGGCCAACACTCGACTCGACGTGAACGGTGCGGTACGGAAGCGGCTCGGCATCAGACGAACCTCTTTTGCCTCCGCAGAAGAGACGATGAGCGTCACCGGAATGACTATTGGTGGCGTCACGCCGTTTGGATTGCCGGATGACCTACCGATCTGGATCGACGAGCGAGTTATTCACCGTGAGCGAATAGTGCTCGGTGGAGGTTCCCGCGACCGCAAGGTTCTGGCGGCGCCGTCGATCCTCCAGGCATTGCCCAATGCCGAGATTGTCACCGACCTCGCCAAGGACTTTGACCCAGTGGTCTAGATCGGCCCGATTACCTGCCAACCGTTCAGCCAGTGGAAGCTCACTGCTTTGGGACTGAACTCTACGATTTCGCCAAATATGTCCAACGTAACGGGTTCGGCTACTGGCGTCGCGGCCGGCTGGGCTGACGGTTGCTCATTTCCCTTGTCGATCGCGGAAGAGGACTCCGAATCTGTGCTCTTGGAGTAGGGCACCGGTTCGTAGGAATCTGCCGGAATTGTGTTTGCAGCGCCGGCCAGCCATCTGGAGACAACCGCGCTTGTCTCGGATCCAACCGCGATGCCACCCTCACCTGAGCCCGAGATGGTGATGGCCATGGCCTCGGCGAAATGCTCTACTGGGGTGCCTGCCCAACCCGCTGTGTAGTCGAACCAGTCACGATCTTCGGGCAAGCCCTGTGAGGCGTAGAACGCCGCACCGAGGTCCGCATCGTCAAAGGCTCCACAGGCAAGGAACGTGTGATGGGAGAGTTCGTGTACAACGATTGCGTCCATACCAGCGACCGAATCTGTGGGATCGATTACGACCTCACGGGTCTGGGGCCGGTACTCGCCCCGCCGCCCGTCCAGCTGCTGGAACACGAAGCTCACGCCTGAAGAACAACTCTGGCGGATTCCCAGGGAGCTATGCCACTGCTCATAAGCGGCATCGACGATGGTCTCGATTTCGGCTGAGACTGCGGGGGTGTCTGCATACGCTACTGATGACCCGAGAAGCGGGCCTATGAGCGTCCCTGCGAGAAGTAGCGCCATCCATGACTGCATATTCAGTAGTGCCTTCCTTGGCGTACTGAGGGTCTGTCGACGGACGCGGCGTACAGGTAAGTAGTTACTTCGAGTTCTCTACGAATAGTCACTAGAAGTAGTCATGTGGCAATGGGAACGGTCGTCGGCCCCTGGCTCTGGAGTTCCGCCAAGGAAGTCGAAGAGTTCCCGAACTCCCAAGGAACTCACGAAGTGAGTTCCCGCTGCCCCTCCGGGCAGACCCGAGTTTCTGCGCAGCAGAAACTCGCAAGGAACGCCGCAGGCGTTCCCGCTATGCAGCTTCGATGGAGACGAGGTCGTG